>JAICHN010000081.1 GCA_025924845.1 Chloroflexota bacterium
TCGTAGGCCAGCCCACAACCCAGTCCCACGCACGCGGCAGCCAACGTGGCGGGCGACAGGGTAGCTGAAAGGACGAGACAGACTATAGAGCAAGCCCAGGCGAAAGTTGCCGCCGACAGCGGACGGATCGCCCCCCGCGCCAGCGGCTTCCACGGCTTCGTTTCGGCGTCCAGCGCCCGGTCCACCACATCGTTCATTGCTCCGATCGCACACTGCGAGCAGGCCACGGACAGGACCAGACGGAGCAACGCCCCAGGCGGGGCATGTCCTCCGGTGGCCAGTTCGGCGAACAGACCGGACGAGACCGTAACCAGGATAGAGGGGAATGGATGCAGGAGGCGGAACCATGCCCAGGCCACGGACCATCGCATTTACCTAGCCGGATCGCTGAGGCATCGCGGCCCTACCAAGGATATGACGCCGGGAGCCAAACAGTACATGCTACGACCCTCTTCGCGCCGCTCAGGTATCCTGCAAAGCAGACGGGTAATGCACACGATTTCCGGGAGGATGCGATCCGTGACACGCCGCCAAGGAAAAGGACTGGCGCCCTGGCAAACGCGCTGGGTAGCTCTCCATGATGAGTTGCATCTGCTCGAAGTGTTGCTGGAGGCGATAGAGCCCCGTCCGGAGTATACCAGTGCCTATTGGGAACTTGGCGCGGACGTCATCGCGCTTGGCCAGGATATTGAGGATGCCTACACGAGCGCTCAGGCCGCCGGCGGCCCTGAAAACGATGCCTCGTTTCTCGCCCTGCGTCGGCGTCTCACCCTGCTCCAGGCGCGTGCCCAGCCTCTATCGCTCGAGCACGGCCTGGAGTAGAGCGCCTACTCACCGGGGCTGGGCGTTGCGGTGGTCGCGTGCTTTTCCCTGGTTCGCGATCGGCGGGTTCTGTACCAGATAGTGCCGACAATCAGCACCACGATCACGGCCACGACAACGGCGCCCACCGTGCCCAGGGCGGTCAGCACGCTTTTCAGCTTGTCCAGATTTTTGCCCAGGGTATAGCCGAGCATGCCGAAAGTGGTCGACCAGATGATGGCGCCGCCCGCGTTATACAGGAAGAAGCGCCATGGATTCATGTGATTCACGCCGGCCAGGAACGCGGCCCAGGCGCGCAGAATGGCCAGGAACCGGCCGAAGAATACGGTCGCCCCGCCATATTTCTGAAAGTAGCGTTCCGCGTGCGCGAGATGCGACTCGTTCAGGCGCACGTACTTGCCATACTTGCGAATCAGTCCGCGCCCCCCGGTTCGTCCCACCCAGAAGCCGAGATTATCGCCCATGGTCGCCCCCAGAATACAGGCGATGATCACCCAGGGCTCGTGGAGGGTGCAGCCCTGCGCGGCGTAAATCGAGGCGGAAACAAGCATGGTCTCGCCCGGAAACGGGATACCCGTGCTCTCGATGCCGATGAAAAGGAACACCGCGATGTAGCCGAAGGTATCCAGGAAATGGGCAATACTGATCTGCACGCCAAGGACGGAAATATGGACCAGCCAGTCCGGCAGCGCGGCGCAGGAGGCGGCCAACAGCGAGATCATCAGGTCAGTCCAACTTCTCGATACGGGCGCCCAGCGCGCCCAGCCGATCCACGAAGTTCTCGTAGCCTCGTTCCACCAGCTCTACATCGTGGATTTCGCTCGTCCCCTTCGCGGTGAGGGCCGCCAACACCAGGGCGGCCCCGGCGCGAAGATCCGGACTATACACGGTACGCGGACGGAGCGGAGTCGGCCCGGTAATCACGCAGCGGTGCGGATCGCACAGCACTATGTTGGCGCCCATGTTCACCAGCTTGTCGATAAAGAACATCCGCCCTTCGTACATCCAGTCGTGGATCAGCGTGGTACCGGAAGCCTGGGTGGCGAGTACGATCAGCACCGAGGCCAGATCGGTAGGGAAGCCGGGCCATGGGTCCGTCGCCACCTTGCGGGTGGCCACCAACTCGGAGGGGCGAACATACAGGGTGTCCTCGCTTTCCTCCAACTCCACGCCCATACGGCGGAGCACCAGCCCGATCATCTCGAAATGCTCGGACATGTAGTTGCGAATGGCCAGGGTGCCGCCGGTGAGCGCCCCGGCAATGGCCAGGGTGCCGACGTCGATGTGGTCGGTGGAGATGCGAAACTCCGTGCCGTGGAGTGCCTGCACCCCTTCCACCCGAATCACGTTGCTGCCCACACCCTTGATCTTGGCCCCCATCTGAAGGAGGAAGCGGCAAAAATCTTCGACGTGCGGCTCGCACGCCGCGTGCTTGACGATGGTGCGTCCCTCGGCCAGGCAGGCGGCCATGACCGTATTTTCGGTGGCCGTGACCGACGCCTCGTCCAGAAACACCTTGGCGCCGACCAGCGCACGGGCGCTGATGTCGTACGTCCCGTCCACATCCTCGACGCGCGCCCCCAGGGTTTGCAGCGCATCCAGGTGCGTGCCGATGTCCCGGCGGCCGATCACGCAGCCGCCAGGGTGGTTGGTGCGCACCTGGCCGCGCCGGGCCAGCAACGGCGCCACCAGGGTAACGGCGGCGCGCATTTTGCGGACCAGGACGGGGTTGAGCGTGGTCTCGCGCACATTCGCGCAGCAGATTGTGAGCGTCTTACTGCCCAACCCCTCGACCGAGGCGCCGAGGTCGCGGAGGAGATTGCCCATCACTACGACATCGGTGATCTGGGGCACATTGGTTAACACACAGGGATCATCAGTCAGCAACGTAGCGGCCATGATCGGCAACACGGCATTCTTGTTCGCCGCCGCCTCGACCGTGCCTTCCAGAGCCACGCCGCCTTGCACCACATAGCGGGACATGCCATCTCCTTGGATACTGCGCGCGGCCCATCGCCGATCGCGTCGCGGGGCATCGCTTGGCGTGGGAAACTTTCTTGTTCTCCGACGCTTCGCGGCCCATGACTAGTATAAGGGTCTCCGAACATGCGCGCCTTTACCGAGGGCATTACGATTCTTGCCCTGGCCGGGAGCAGAGTGTGCGCATCGTAGACAACCCGCGATTCATGCCTCCACGAACGGCACTTGCAAATTAGGGCCGCTGGAGGCATCTTTATGGACAGACCTGCGGAGGTCGCTGTGGACCATGTAGTCACGCGGGAGGAATCATCGTGAAGTTCGGAACGGAAGGGGGGTAAGTGTCCGACCGCGCCGTGGTCGGTACCCGCGGTGCTGGGGACAGTTCTCGGAGAATCTTGGCGATAGAGAAAGGATGGACACAGACTCCTCGGCCATCATTTTTCATCTGAGTCGAGAAAAGAGAAAAACATGAAGTTGAAGCAACGGCTACTCGTTGTCCCGGCGATGTTCGGTGTGACCATTGCCATGAGCTTGGGTCCCTCCTTGCCGGTTGCCTTCCATCCCGCTGCCACCCATGCGGCAAGCATCTCCCCCCCTAAAGTACCGAACGCGGCCGCCCTGCAGAAAAAGTATGGAGGCACAACGATAACGTGGGTCGGTGACGCGGCGGTGGGAAACAGTCACGTTCGTGATCTTTTGCTGGCCGCGGAGTTCAGCAAGGATACCGGCATCGCGGTTAACCTTATTCCTCATCCCGCCGCCAGTGACGCCGCTTACCAGCAGTTGGCCCGCAACTTCTCGGCGAAGTCTTCCGACATTGATGTGATGATGCTTGATGTCGTCTGGCCGGGCGCGTTTGCGCCTTACTTAGCCAACCTCAAGCCGGCCCTTAAGAGCTCCGCCGCCGTGCAGGCTCAAGGCATCATCCAGAACAACACAGTTGGAGGACGCTTGGTAGCCATGCCCTGGTTTGGGGACTACGGCATACTTTATTACCGTAGTGACCTCCTTAAGAAGTATGGATATAAGGCACCGCCCAAGACCTGGGAAGAGCTGGGCACAATGGCCGCGAAAATCCAGGCAGGCGAGCAGAAGTCCAATAAGAACTTCTACGGCTTTGTGTTCCAGGGCAACTCGTACGAGGGCCTAACATGTAATGCCCTCGAATGGATTGCGTCCAGCGGTGGCGGCAATTTTATCGACAACGGCAAGGTAACAGTTAACAATCCCAAGGTAATTGCCGTGCTCAACTTGGTGCGAAGCTGGGTAGGGACGATTACGCCGCGCGGCGTAACCAGCTATCAGGAAGAGGATGCTCGCAATGTTTTTGATGCCGGCAACGCGGCGTTTATGCGCAACTGGCCCTATGCGTACAGCATCAGTCAGGATCCGAAGTCATCCAAGGTAGTGGGCAAGTTTGATGTCGCAACACTGCCTTCCGACAATGGGCATCCACCGGTTGGCACCGTCGGTGGCTGGCAGCTTGGCGTATCGAAATATTCCAAGCATATACCGGCCTCGATGGAGCTTGTACGCTATCTGACCAGCCCTGCGGTCGAGAAGTTCGACGCGATCTTTAACAGTAATGTGCCGACCATCCCGTCCGTGGCAAACGACCCGCAAGTGCGGGCGACCAACCCGTACCTAAAGCCCGCGATAGCCAATGTGCAGCGAGTGACCCGTCCGGCCGGCATCCTTGGCGCTCGCTACAACCAGGGATCGCAGGCTATCTATCAGGGCATCAACCAAATCCTCAACGGACAGGATGCAAGCAGCGTGGTGCCGAGCATTGCCTCGAAATTACAGCGCATTATGAGGTAGGCGGCAGCAGACCGTCCCTTGAACGCTTGAGGTGAGAGGCGGTCAAAGGGGCACGGGGCTAAGGCTGGTGCCCCTCTGACCGCTGAGGTTGGTTATCTTCGACGGAGGGACTATGGCTCTGGCAAATAAGATGCCCAGCCTTCCCGGCCAACGACGCTCTAGTTTCACTTTATCGCGACGTCAAGCGCGGCTTGCTTGGTTGATGCTGGTTCCAGCGATCGCCGTGTTGCTGCTTGTTGCCGTGTATCCACTGGGCCAAACAATCTATGAATCCTTCACCGATCAGCAATTTCTAGCCGGAATCACTCCGACCCAATGGGTGGGGTTTCAGAATTACCACGATCTAATCTTCAACGATCCTGATTTCCGTAATGCCATCTGGGAGACGCTGAAGTTTACGTTCTTCTCCGTAGTGATAGAGTTCGTCCTCGGCCTGGTGATCGCGCTCGTGGTGACTTCCAACTTTAAGGGCAGAGGCGCCATGCGTACGGCGATGCTTATCCCCTGGGCCATTCCAACGGTCGTGTCCGCCCAAATGTGGAAGTGGATGCTGGACGACGTGTTCGGCGTCATAAACGACGCACTTCAGCGCCTCCACATTGTCTCACGAGGGGTGGCCTGGATTTCGCAGCCAAGTACGGCGCTTCCCTCGGTCGTCGCGGTCGATGTCTGGAAGACAACACCCTTCGTGGCGCTCTTGCTTCTCGCCGGACTCCAGGTGATTCCGGGTGACATTTATGAAGCCGCCCAGGTAGACGGTGCGTCGGTGTTCCAACGGTTCTGGACTATCACGCTGCCCCTGTTGCGCCCCGCGATAATGGTCACACTGGTCTTCCGAACGATGGATGCGTTGCGTGTGTTCGACATCTTTTACGTCTTCTTTGGTTCACGTCCGGACACCCAGACCATGTCCATCTACATCCAGAATACGATTGTTGCATCAGGAGATGTCGGTTATGGCGCCGCGCTAAGCGTCGCCGTTTTCGTGATCATCGCGGCGTTCGTGGTGGTTTACACGACGTTCTTGAAGGTGGAGCAACAATGAGCACCAAGATCGAGGCACCACCAACCGCTGACGGTATCATAGCCGCTACCCCGCGGAATGGACGCCGGCGGCCGTCGATCCTGCGCATCCTGTTCTGGGTGCTGATTGCCGTCATTTTCGTCTACACCGTCTTCCCATTTTACTGGGCCATTCGATCGGCGATCACTCCTGACGCGGATCTCTTCGTCACGCCGGTCCAATACTTCCCGATCCACCCGACTCTGGACAACTTCCGAGCGGTGTTAAGTGATAGTGATTTCTTGACCGCGCTCAAAAACTCGACTATCGTCGCCGGGTCGACCACTCTTCTGGCGCTGCTGATTGGCTCGTTCGCGGCCTATGCACTGGGTCGATTGAAATTCCGCGGACGCGGGGTAATGTTGTATGCGATGCTCTCGATGACGATTTTTCCACAGATTGCCATCCTGGGTGCGCTGTATACGATGCTCAATGATTTCAATCTCTACAACCACCTCGGTGCTCTGGTTTTCTCCTATATGATCTTCACCTTACCGTTCACTGTCTGGGTGCTGACGGGATTCTTTCGCAGCTTGCCGCGCGACCTGGAGGAATCAGCATACGTTGACGGCGCCTCGCCCTTTGAGACGTTCTGGCGCGTGATGCTCCCCCTGGTCGCCCCCGGCTTGGTCACTACCGGCCTCCTGGCCTTCATCGCGGCATGGAACGAGTTTCTCTATGCGTTATCGTTCACCCAGACCCCAGATGAACATACGGTGCCAGTCGCTATCACGTCGTTCCAGGGAAAGTCTTCCTTCCAGGTACCTTGGGGAGAGATTATGGCGGCAACCGTGGTCGTGACCGTGCCGCTTATTATCCTCGTCTTAATCTTTCAACGGCGCATCCTGGCCGGTCTCACCGCCGGCGCCGTCAAGGGGTAGAAAAAGCCCCACGGGCCGGATTGCTCCGGCCCACGGGGCTTTCGCCGATCGATCCGCGCCGCCACTCAAGCGATGCGGGATCGAAACGGCGTCCGATCAAGCGTAACCATAGTTTCCACGCGGCCCCAGCCAGGCATCCACCGCGTAGCCGCGCTGCTCCCAATAGCCGGGCTCCATGTGATCGCTCAAGGTAATGTGGTTGACCCACTTGATGTACTTGAAGCCGTACATGTCCGGAATAACCAGGCGGAGGGGGAAACCCTGATCGCGCGAGAGCGGCTTGCCGTTGAGCGAGTGACCCAGCAGCACATCCGGCAAGTTCGCCTGATCCAGGCTCAGACTCTCGGTGTAGCTGCCGTCGGCGGAGGCCAACAGCAGATATTTGGCCTGCGCGGTCGGCTGCACCCTGGCCAGGAAGTCGCTCAGCTTTATCCCGGTCCACTTGCAGTTGGGCACCACCCAACCGGTCACGCAATGATAATCCTTCACGATATGGGTCTGCGGCATATCCATCAGATCGGCCAGACTAAGCGTGGAAGGATTGTTCACCATGCCGTCTACCTTCAGCGAGTAGCTCTTCGCGTCGATCGCCGGGTAGCCGCTGGTGTCATAAATCTGAAAGCCGTTGACCGAAAAACCTGAAGCGATAAAGTCGATGCCGGGGAACTTGCGGAATCCTACTACCAGACCGGCCAGGCCCACCGCCATGGCGCCCAGAAACACGCGCCGCCCAACGTGAATGGGGGTGCGTTGCCGAGGATAGTCAGCACTGTATGTCGCCATGGCCTGCCGTTCCTCCGTCGCTGTGGCACGAGCCGCGCAAGCAGCCTCGCCTTGTTAGTCTCCTTGTCTCCTACGCATCCTGGCGGTCAACGGATTGCTTCATCGACGCGGAGTTTCGGCACCGGCGCGCCGAGTTGGTGCAGCAGACAGCGCAACTGCGTGGGCAACGGTGCGTGAACGCGTACCATACCGGTCCCTCCCACCCGCGGGAAGGCCAGTCGGTCGGCATGCAGAAACAGGCGGGAAAACCCATCGTCCGGCGGACCGTACACCACATCGCCCGCCACGGGGCAGCCTATCGACGCCAGGTGGACCCGGATCTGATGGGTGCGTCCCGTTTCCAGGGTGACACGCAGCAACGAGAACCGCTGAAAGCGGCGCAGGGTCGTGTAATGGGTACGGGCGGCCTTCCCCGATTCGAGCACGCGCACGCACCGCCGGTTGTCAGGGTCGCGCGCCAATGGTGCGTCAATCGTCCCTGCCGCGTCGGCCGTCCCATGGACCAGGGCAAGATACTCCTTCTGGAAGCTGCCGGCCCGTAAGGCGCGCTCCAGCAGGCGATGGTCCTCCAGATGCTTGGGTACGCACAGCAGACCGGAGGTGTCCCGATCCAGCCGATGCAAGAGGCGAGGACGATCCAGGCCGCGCGCCGCAAACCGGGCCGCAAGCTGATCCCACAATGTGCCGTCGGGATGCCGATAGGCGGGATGAGTGACCAGCCCGTGCGGCTTGTCCACGACAACCACCGCGTCATCCTCGTACACCACGCAAGGCATCGCAACCACACCTTCCGGAGCCTGGGGCGGGTTCGTCATGGTGCTGGGCGCGGCCGTGTCCTGTTCCCGTTCACTTACGATCCGTCCCAGAGCGCCCGCGCGAACCCGGCGCCGATCACCGCGGCGGGCAAGGCTACCAAGGCCAGGAGCCGGAGGGAGAATTGCGCTGGATCGCCGTTGCCTTCGCCCACGATCACGGCCAGCCCCGCCAGCGCGACAAACAGGCCGGCGCCTACAAAGGCAAATAGGGTGGCCCCCACGCGATGCCGAAGGTAGCCTGGGGCCAGTGCCCCGCCCAGCGCGGCGCCAAGCGCCGCTCCGAAGAGAACCCCATAGTCTACTACCCAGTCCGCGCTGGCCGTGCCCTGGCCCACATGCCCTAACTCGGGGAGGAGTGCCGCCCCTTCCAGCAGAGCGGCGCCCAGGATTCCGAACAAGGCTGCCAGCCAGTGATTGGGGGCGGACCTCGCCACGCTAAGGGCCATGGTTGGGGCATCGACCACGGTCGGCAGTTCCAAGGCATGGCGAAAATCGTGGACCGAGGGGAACCGCTGAGCGGGATCCAGGTTCAGGGCACGCATGATGGCGCGGCTTAACGGCTCCGGTAGGTCGGGCCGCACCATCGAGGGCGGGGTGAACACAAAGGGATGCTCGCTGGGATCTTGATTAGTGAGTAGATGGTGGAGGGTGGCACCCAGAGCATAGATGTCGGTCTGCGGACTGGTCTGCCCGTAACCCTGATATTGTTCGGGTGGGGCGTAGCCGATACTGCCCATCTTGAGGGTGTCGGTGAGCTTGGTGAGATCGAAGTGGCGAGCGGTGCCGAAGTCGATCAATTTGATCCGTCCGTGGCCATCCAGCATGATATTGGTTGGTTTAAGGTCACGGAAGATAACGGCGGGCTTCCGCCCGTGAAGATAGGCCAGGACGTCACAGATCTGGCGTCCCCAATCGGTCACGTCGGCTATGCTCAGCTTCCCCCCCGCCTGTTCAAGCAGGCGAGCCAGGGTATGACCCTCGACGTATTCCATGACCAGGTAATGCCGGCCGCCTTCCGTGAAGTACGAACGTACATCGGGAAGATTAGGATGGCTGAGCGTCACCAGCATCCGTGCTTCGTGCGTGAAGCGGTCAATCGCCGCTTCGCGCTCCTCCGCGCCGGAGAATTGCTCGATCAGCTCCTTTACGGCCACGGGGCGGTCGAACAACTGCGTGTCATCCGCCAGATACACCGCGCCGGCGCCGCCCTGACCGAGTAGGGTACGGAGCCGATAGCGGCCTTGCAACATCCTGCCTATATTGGGTGAACCGCTTACCGCCACCCGTTGTCCTCCTCGAAATGGCATCCTGGCGCTAGTATACGGGAAAGGCGCGTTCCGCGCGGCACCGGCCCACACCTTATCCTATTGCTTCTGTTGCGGAAACCGACCTATACTGCCCTTACAAGTGTGGGCCTGGTGCGACGCCTACGACGTAAACCTGGGAAGCCCGCGAGAGTGGCGCCGGCGCAGCCGGCAGGGAGACCATGAGCTCGCAGACCACCGAGCCCGATCCATACGCCGTGCTTGGCCTGAGCGCCAATACGCCGTTCCCCGAGGTGCGGGCGGCGCACCGCCGCCTCATCCTTGAGTTACATCCCGATGTTAATCCTGCCGCCCGTGAGCGCTTCGATGCCGTGCAAGCGGCCTTCGCGGTGTTGCGGAGGCAGCAAGATCACGCGCGCGCCCGCTCGGGGAACCGCCATACATCCTCCCAAATCAGCGCCGTGCCGCGCGATGCGGAGGCGGGCGGCGTCGCGCCCCTAGAGCAGCGTGCCGATCCGAAGGAAGGCACCACCCGGCTGGATGACGACGAAACGGGCACGGAAGGAGATCAATTCGGCGGAAATCCGTCCTGGTCGGCTGTGGGCACGGGCCAAACCGGGTCAATGGTTGAGCGCGTCCTGCGGATCCGCCCCGACTCAACCCCGCCCGAAGGATCAGCCCTGCAGGTCGTGCTGACCCCCGGCCGTGAATCGCTCCTCCTGCAGCCGCGCGCGCAAATGCTCTATGTATTGCTCGACCTCAAGTTGAGTCAGGAAATTCGTGCCGGCGGACAACCGCTCAACCTGTCATTGGTGCTCGACCATAGTAGTTCTATGCAGCGCGAAGATAAACTGCAGCGGCTGAAGGAGGCCGTGTCGCGCATCATCGACATGATGCAGCCGCAAGATTACCTCTCAATTGTTACCTTCGGCGATCGGGCCACCGTACTGCTGCCCAGTTCACCGCTCGGTGATAAGCGCCCAGCCAAGGAGGCGCTTGATGCGATCCGTTGCCGCGGGGGCACGGAGATGTCGACCGGTATCCGGGCCGGTCTGCAAGAATTGCAGACGCACTCGTCGAACTTGCTCTCACAGATGCTGGTCCTCACCGATGGTCAGACCTACGGTGATGAGGCGATATGCCTCGCCCTGGCCAGCCAGGCGGCCGAACGTCAAGTGCAAGTCACCGCGCTGGGTTTAGGCGACGATTGGAATAGTGTGCTGCTGGATGAACTGGCGCTCCGCACCGGTGGTCAATCCGATTATGTCCAGAGCGCGGCGCAACTCTCGCGTGTCTTTGAGGAGCAATTGCGCACGCTGCAGCTCACCGCTATCCGCAATCTGACCCTGTCGGTGGGCACCGCGATGAACAGCCGTCTCCTTCGCGCGACCTGGGTCGCGCCCAGCATTAAGATGCTCCCCGTCTCGGCCGACACCATGCCCGGCGATCAGGACATTGAACTTCAGCTCGGCCGCGTGAGCACGGATCGCGAGTATCGTCTCCTGCTTGAACTGGTCGTGGCGGCACGCTCGGTCGGACACATCGACGTGGCATCGCTCGCCTTTACCTATGAGGTGCCGGGTCTCGATCGGGAGCGGGAAAGCATCAGCCGCCTGTTCGGTACCGCGTTCGTGGAGAAGTGGGAAATAGAGCCCCCGGTTCATCAGCGCGTCCACGATGCGCTGCGTAAGATTACGGCTCACCGGCTTCAGGAGCAAGCCATGCAGGCGATTCAGGACGGCGAGACTCAGAAGGGCACCGCCAGTCTACGCACCGCCGCCGGTCATCTGGAAGCGGCCGGATCCTCCAGTCTAGCCGCCCTCGCCCGGGCCGAAGCGGATCGGATTGAACGGCATGGTCAAGCGCGGGCCGGCAATATGAAGCGAATCATCTACGGCACCCGAAGCCTCGGTTAAGCGCGCCTGTCGCGCGGGAGTGGTCCCATGATTGAGCGTGAAGTCAAAATCCGCGTCGCCAATCACGACGCCCTTCGTCCACTCCTGGAAAGCATGGGAGCTGCGCGGACGCGAACCGAGCAGGAGACTAATCGCTTGTTCGATACGGCGGACGGCACGTTACGCCGGCGCGGCGAGGTGCTGCGCGTCCGCACCGCCGACCATGCTTCCGTCACCTGGAAGGGCCCCGCCGCCGGAGCGGACAACTTCGAGCACAAGGTACGTGAGGAGTGGGAAGTGGAGATTGCGGCGGACGGCGCCGAGAGCCTGGTTGCCATCCTGGGACGCCTGGGCTTCCACGAGGCGCTCTGCTATACGAAGCAACGTGAAACCTGGCGCTGGCAGGGCGTAACCATCGCTCTGGATGATCTTACGTTCGGGAAGTTCGTGGAAATAGAAGGCGACGCACCCGCCATTGAGGGCGCCCTCCGCCTGCTCCGCCTTGAGGACGAACCGCTTGAGACGCGCAGCTACCCCGAGCTTCAGCGGCTGCACGATCTAACGTGAAATGGAACTTCCGGCCTCGGCCCAGGCGTCCTGAAGCATAGATGAACAGATGGTACGGATGGCACAGAGGGCGGCTCTGTGCGGGTGATGGTGCATGGGCCGCGCGATCCGGGATCGATCTCACATCGAGCCTGCCACGTCCCCAGGCGGATTCACTAGAATGACTATTCCAGGCCGGCACGGTTTACCGTTCCAGGTCTACAATCAAGAGAGGTTACGCACAGCACCAAGGAGAGAACCGAATGCCGGCAACCCACGGGCGTGCCGACCTGCATATGCACACCACTCGGTCCGATGGCCGACCAACCGTACGCGCCGCGCTCGATCACGCGGCTCGGCGAACCAACTTGCAGGTACTGGCAATTACCGATCACAACACCATTGAAGGCGCCCTTGAGGCCAGGGCACTGCAGGATCAATATCCGTTTGATATTCTGGTTGGGGAGGAGGTATCCAGCCGCGACGGCCACATCCTGGCCCTCTACATCACCCAATGTATCCCCCCTGGATTGAGTTCCGTCGAGACTATCGCCGCCATTCATGAACAGGGCGGGCTGGCCATTGCCGCCCACCCCTTTATCGCCGCCGGAACCTTCGGCAACCAGAGACTTACCATGCAAGGGGTGGGAACTCAAATCGGCAGCCTGCCGTTCGATGGGGTCGAAATACAGAACTCAACCCCATTCTTGCGCCTGGCCAACTTCCAGGCACGGCGTTACAACCGCTCGCATCAGCGGCTGGCTGAACTAGGTAACTCCGACGCGCATATCGTGGAGGCCATAGGGAAGGGTTACACCCGGTTTCCCGGGCGTACCATGGAAGACCTCCGTCGGGCGATTGAGACGCGCAGGACCCGAGCCTGTTGCGCCGGCTACGGCGTGACGGAACTTGCGGCCTATGCGGGGTTCTGGTTGGAGTCGGCACGTGTGCCCCGCCGAGCAGCCGTGCAGCTTGAGTAGCCTATAACCTGCGTCCTGTACGTTGGTTTTCTGGAGGTGCCGATGATCCGTTGCGGGGACTGGCGCGTACTATCACGGTAATGAGCACGGTTGAAGGAGTACAGAGCGATGAGGAGCTCGTCGCCCGATTGCGCGAACGAGACTCCGGCGCATTCACCATGCTGTACGATCGGTATAGTCGCATGGCCTTTGGCCTCGCCTATCGGATGCTGAACGACCCTTCGGCTGCCGAGGACGTGGTACAGGAGGCGTTTCTCGCGGTCTGGCGACAGGCGGACACCTTTAGGGTGGAACGCTCCGCCGTGCGCACCTGGGTGCTTTCCATCGTGCATCACCGCGCCATTGACCGCTTGCGCCGCGGCGCCGCGGCGCGCGAGGTGTCGGCCGACGCGCCCGAGCACGAAGCCGAACGGGCCGACGATTCCGTGGACGTGGAACTCGAGGTGGGGGCGCTCATCGAGGCCAGGCAGGTGCGTTCGGCGCTCGATATGCTCCCCGCTGAGCAGCGGCGCGCCATAGAGATGGCCTACTTCGCCGGTCTGTCGCATTCGGAGATCGCAGGTGAACTGCGCGTTCCCCTGGGCACGGTGAAAGGCCGCCTGCGCATCGGCCTGCAAAAGATGCGGGCGCTCCTTGATGCGCCACGCATGCAGGGAGTAGCCCATGACTCCTGACGAGATCAGCGAAATGCTCGGCGCCTACGCCCTCGACGCGCTCACTCCGGAAGAGCGTGCCCGCGTCGAGGCGTACCTGCCGACCTCGCCGGAGGCCGCAACGGAGGCGGAGCAGCTTGCCTCCGTGGTGGCGCTGCTTCCGCTCGCCGTTGAGCCGCGCGATCCGCCCCCCGCCCTGCGTACCCGTTTGCTCTCAGTGGTAGAAAAAGAAGAAGCGGAGTGGAAGAGGACCCGAGCCGCGACGAATCAGCCTGCTGGGGCGCCGAGCGGGACGCCGGCGGTGGATTCGGCCGGCGCCGACGGTTGGTGGACCCAGGTCCGCCTGACCCTACGGGGCCTGCCCGCCTATGCCTACGGAACGGGCGGCGCTCTGGTCGCGGCGGCGGCGATATTGCTGATTGTGCTGCTCACGCGGAATACGGTCACTGTGGTCACCCATCATGGATCGGCGGTGGCTCAGGTAGTTGGGGGGATCAACCTGTCCCGCACGACATTCACCGTAGATACGCGGAGCGATCACACCACTGCCGTTCACTTCAGCCATTTACCCTCGCCGCCCGCCGGTAAAGCCTACGAAGTATGGCTGATCCCGGCCAAAGGGCAGCCGGTGCCGATCGGCGGATTCGTACCGGGGAGCAGTCACTCCTTCAGCGCCGTCTATCCGCACGACGCCGCCGGCTTCGCGGTGGCCGCCGTGAGCATCGAACGTGCGCCAGGGAGCGCTTTCAGTCCGTCAAAATACGTAGCCTTTGAAGCGAAGCTGACCGGTTCAACCGGTTAGCGCTCCTCGTTCGGTCGCTGTCTATATTAGCGAGGCGGGGGGGGGGCGGGGCGCCCGCCGCCCCGGGGGGGGGGGTAGGGGGAGGCAACCGGGGCGGTGGGGCCGAAGAGGCCCCCGCCGAGCCCCGCCGCCCAAA
>JAICHN010000082.1 GCA_025924845.1 Chloroflexota bacterium
AGATAGAGGAGCGGCGCCAGCGCGATGATCGGCACCGCCTGGCTGGCGGCGATGATTGGCGCCGTCAACCGCCCCAACCACGGTACATGCGCGATGAGGTAGCCCAGGGGAAGAGCAATGACCAGGGCGATAGCGAAGCCGATGCCCGCTTCCTGCAGCGTCACCCAGGAGTTGGTGATCAACGTGCCGTCGGCCAGCATGTCTCTGGTCCGCTCGAGCACCACGCCGGGGCGGGGCAGCACGAACTCCTGATAGTGACCGAGCCGGGCGATCCCTTCCCAGCCGAGCAGGAAAATCGCGGCGCTGAGGGCGGGTGAGCCGGCACGGAGGAAGGTGTTTCCCAGGCCCTTACCGCCAGAGCGATAGCGCCTCATCTGCGTCTTTGCCGACAGGTTGACCGTCGCCATGCCGTTTTCCGTCCCCCTAGTAAAAAACCCGAAGGTAACCTCCTTCGGGCCGGTGACGGATCGATACGACAGCCGCTCTCGGCCGCTCGCCAGGGTTTGGCGACAACCAGCGCGACACATCGCCTTCTTCCATCCGGACTATACCGTCGGCTCCGGCATCTCACCGGATCTGCTGACACGCGTCGATTGAACGCGCCGCTCGCGGGCTCGGCCCCTTTTGGAGTCATACCGCCGGTAGGGAATCACACCCTGCCCTGAAGGCTACAGGTACACGATACCTCATTGTACGGGGGACGGCAAATCGCGCCGGCTCCTACTCCTCGGGCCGATCTGGGCCGAGCAGCGCGGCCAGCACAGGGCTGGTGAACTCCGAGGCCAGGCAGTCCATGTGGATCGTGTCGTGAAAGGCGCCCCCGACCCACTTGCACTGGCGCTGCCTGCCAAACTCGCGGAAACCCGCCTTTTCATAAGCCCGCCTGCCCGCCAGGTTGCCGGCGTTGACCAGGAGCGACACGCTATGCAGACCGAGCGCCGTAAAGGCGTAGTCAAGCATGAGCCGTGTCGTCTCGGTGCCATAGCCTTTGCCGCGCATATCGGGCTCGCCGATCAAGATACCGAACACGGCGGAGCGATCGCGATAATTGATCGCCATGAGGCTCGTATTACCGATCGGCCACCAGGACGTCTTCTCGTAGATCGTAAAGCCAATCTCATTCGCTGCCTTGCCCGCGTCGGACAGCCACGTCTCCTCCTGCTCGAAGGTAAGGGGACGCGGGCTTCCTCCGAGGTTGCGAAGAGTACTGAAATCGTTGATCCAGCGCTGATAGACCGGAAGGAGATCCTTCCGTAGCGGGCCAAGCGCTACCAGTTCCCCTATGATATTCAGGATCGGGCGGTCCTGTTGCGCGTCGAATCCGGTGGCCATGGGGGCAATCTCCCAATCACAAATCTTTGCGAGCTGGCGCCGTGGGGCGGGGCGAGACCCCAACCGGGACGGGAAGATCGAGCGGTGCGGCGAGGATCTCGCGGGTGAGCGCGATGAACGCCCTCAGGGCGGGCGATAACCACTTATCACGGTGCCACACCATGAGTGTGACGAGACCGAAGTCCTTGGCGGTCCAGGGTAAGGCGACGAGACGACCACGAGCAAGCTCATCACGTACCGTCACCTCAGGCAGCAAACTCAGCCCCATCCCGGCGATCACACACTGTTTGATCGCCTCAATGGAACTGAACTCGATGGTGCCGGCCGGGTGTACGTCGGCTGCTGCCAGCATGCGCTCGAAGCGTTCGCGATAGACACACCCCACCTCGGTCAGCAGCAGAGTCTCTCCATGCAACATGCGGGTATCGACGCGTACGCGCCGGGTGAGCGGGTGGTCGGGATGGGCAAAGAGCGCTAACGGCTCACGAACCAGGGGCTCGGTAACGAGGTCGGGGAACGATTGTCGGTCACCATAACAGAAGCCCATATCGGCCCTCCCCTCGGCGAGCATGCGCCGGAAGTCGATGCCGTCCATGGGCCGAAAGATGACCTGCACGCCGGGATAACGATCGCGGAATTGGGACAGCACCGGAGGGAGCCGGTGGATACACAGCGATTCCGGGGTGACGATGGTGAGCGTGCCGGACGGCTCTTCCGTCGATGGTACCGCTGCCCTGGCCTCATCGGCTAATTGGAGCATACGCTCGGCGTAGGGCAGCAAACGGCGACCGGCGTCGTTGAGCAGAATCCGCTTGCTCAGGCGCTCAAATAGCGGAGTGCCCAGTTCGCTCTCCAACTCTTGAATCTGTGAGGAAACGCTGGACTGCGCGTAGTCCAGTGCCTCGGCGGCGCGGGTGAAGCTCAGCACGCTTGCCACCTCGCGAAACGTAGCCAGTTGTCGCAGTTCCACACATCGCTCCCGGCGATAGTAAAAATCAGAACCATCGTTTGGAACGATGATAACACAGTGTTAGGATGGGGATAAGGAGCGGCAACGGTTGGAGTCCCGTCGATCTGGAAGGAGATCCAAGATGCAAGGGCAATGGGAGACACTGGTCAACGGCAATAGCGCCTGGGAGCGGGAAGCGCGTCGCCTCGCGACCGTGGCAGGCATCGCCTATGTGGTACTCAATGCTGAACGCTTGATCTCCTACGACGTACGCGACTTGCAGGCGCTCAACCTGAGGCTGCGTCGGAAGCATCGCCGGCGGTCGATATAGCCGGCCCTTCCGCCTCGGCGCGTAGCTGCCGGCGGAGCACCTTGCCGGCCGCATTCCGGGGCAGGGCCGCCACGATACGAATTCGGGTCGGCGTCTTGTAACCGGCCAGGCGCTCACGGCAAAAGTCTCGGAGCTGCACGGCATCGATGGCCGCGCCTTTGCGAGAGACAACCGCCGCGGCCACGCACTGGCCCCACCGCGCGTCGGTGATGCCGTAAACCGCTGCCTCGGTCAGGTCGGGGTGGGTCAGCAATACAGCCTCGACCTCAGCCGGAGAGATGTTTTCGCCCCCGCTGATAATCAGATCAGCACGGCGATCCAGCACATAGAGGTAGCCTTCGTCGTCCAGTCGTCCGATGTCACCCGTGTGCAGCCATCCGTCGCCGGGCGCGGCGGGCAACGGTCGCGAGAAGTCACCATCCTCGGGAAGGTAGCCGGAGGCAACGCTCGGGCCGCGCACCCAGATCTCGCCTTCGACCCCTGCCCCGACCTGAACTCGGTCGGATCGGGCATCGACTGGCGCGATCTGAATTTCATTCGTCAACAAAGGTCGGCCCGCCGAGCCTAACTTGCGCAGGGCATCGGTCGGTGAAAGCGCCACAACCTGGGAGGCAGTCTCCGTCATACCATAGCTTTGCACCACGGGAAGCCGGCGTGCCGCGCACTCTTCCAGGATGCCGAGCGGCGCCGGCCCGCCCCCCAGCAGGACACAGCGCAGGGTGGGGGGGGGCGGGCTGCCCGCCCAATGGTCGAGCAAGCGCCGCAGCATGACCGTCACCAGCGAAACAATGGTCACGCCGTACTCGGTCATGGCGCGACTTGCCGAAGTGGGGTCGAAGCTGGGGCCGCCCCGATTGACCGACGGGAAAATCAGCGGAATGCCATAGATAACGGCGCGGAACAGCATGGCCAGTCCACCCACGTGGAACAGGGGGAGACAGACGAGCCAGCTATCGTCTTCGCGCAAGCCGAGGTTAAGCGCGGAAGCGGTCGCACTCCACCAATGGTTCCCATAGTTGAGCAGAACTCCCCTGGATTGTCCAGTAGTGCCGGAGGTGAACATGACGCACTGGGTTTCCCGCAAGTCGAGCCGCGGCGATTCGCCAGGTGCGACAGCCCGTTCGGGTGACCGGAGCGCATCCGTGATCGCAAGGAGTGTCGGCGCCGCGGCCAGGAGCTTAATCAACCGTGCTTGCGTCTCGGTTTGCTCGTCATGAACCAGGATTCGGGCACCCGACAAGGAGATCTGCCGGCCGAGTTCGGGTGGAGCGTGGCGAAGGTTGAGCGGGACCAAAACGGCGCCCAGGCGAGTCAGCCCATGGACCAACGCGACGTACGGCGCGCCATTGGTGAGCAGGGCCGCTACGCGATCGCCGCGAGCCACACCGCTATGGCGGAGCCGGCAGGCTAGCACATCGGCGCACCGATCCAGTTCGGCGTAGGTCCACCGGACGCCTCCTTCCGCCTCGATCACGGCGGGAGAGTCAGGACGGTCGGCGGCACGCCTGGCCAGCCACTCCGGCACGTACTGCCAATCAGATACCGACACGGCCTCGCCTAGCGCAGCAGGCTCAGCGCGAACAGCGCGCCGAATCGCAGGTGCAGTTCCGCTGTACCCTTCAGGGCCTTGTTAAGGGCACGGTCCTGATTGGCAGCGAGATAGAGCGAGAGGCGCACGGCGCGGGGGAGGGTGAGCAGGGGAAGCCAGAATGTATAGTCCCAACTGGCCCCGGTCTGCCATAAAGTAAACGGAATGGTGTAGGAAATCAGTTGGAACAGCATATACTGTTGGCGAGTCGCCTCGCGGCCGATCCGCACGGCAAGGGTGCGCTTCCCAGCCGCGCGGTCAGTGTCAATATCGCGCAGATTATTCACTACCAGGATGTTGGCGCAGAGCAAACCAACCGGCACGGAGGCGAGCAGCACATGTAAGGTGACCGTTCCCGTTTGCAAGTAAAACGTGCCTGCTACGGCGATCAAGCCGAAGAAGACGAAGACGAATAGGTCACCGAGTCCGTGATAACCAAGGGGGAATGGTCCGCCCGTATAGCCGATCCCACAGAGAATGGACAAGATGCCGATCGCCAGAATGGGTGCCCCGCCCACCGCAACCAGGTATGCGCCCAGCAGCAAGGCAAGGGCGAACGTGTAACCTGTGGCTAGCAGCACCTGGCGCGGCGTGAATATACCGCTCTGTGTCACCCTGGTGGGACCCAGCCGCTCGGCCGTATCGGCGCCCTTGCGGAAGTCGTAGTAGTCGTTGGCGAAGTTCGTTCCGATCTGAATGAGCAGGGAACAAGCAAGGGTTGCCAAGAACACAATCAGGTGAAATTGGCGGGCCGAAATAGCCAGGGCGCTGCCCACCAGCACCGGCACCACCGCGGCGGGCAGCGTAGCGGGGCGGGCCGCCAAATACCATCCGCGAAGCCGGTCAATCGGCTCGGATGCGGTCCCTTCCGACTCGCTCATCACGGCAGTCGCGGGTATTTACTAAAGTCGGGCTTTCGCTTCTCCAGGTAGGCGTTTCGCCCTTCCTGGGCCTCCTCGCTCATATAGAACAGAAGCGTGGCGTCGCCCGCCAGTTCCTGGATCCCGGCCAGGCCATCGGTGTCTGCATTGAAGGACGCCTTGAGACAGCGCAGCGCAATGGGACTCTTTTCGAGAATCTCCCGTGCCCAGGTCACCGCCTCGATTTCCAGCTCCTCGAGCGGCACCACGGTATTGATCAGGCCCATGTCGAGTGCTTGCTGGGCATTATATTGACGGCACAGATACCAGATCTCGCGGGCCTTCTTATGGCCAACCAGGCGAGCCAGATAGCCCGCTCCGTACCCGGCGTCAAAGCTTCCCACCCTGGGCCCGGTTTGCCCAAACACGGCGTTGTCGGCGGCGATGGTCAGGTCACAGACCACGTGCAACACGTGGCCGCCCCCTATCGCGTAGCCCGCCACCACGGCGATGACCGGCTTGGGGAGCGCGCGAATCTGCTTTTGCAAATCAAGCACATTCAGGCGCGGCACGCCGTCGGTGCCGACGTAGCCCGCCTCGCCGCGCACCCGCTGATCGCCGCCCGAACAGAAAGCTTTGGTCCCCGCGCCGGTGAGCAGGACCACGCCGACGGCCGGATCCTCACGGGCGATCGCGAACGCCTGGATCAACTCGTTCGTGGTCAGCGGAGTGAAGGCATTCCGCACCTCGGGCCGATTGATGGTGATGCGGGCGATGCCCTCGCCCACCTCATATAGAATGTCGCTGTATGACCCTTGTCGTTCCCAGGCTACGTCGGAGGGTTTGATCGTACGTTCGCCGGTTTCCATTAGACTATTCCTTTTGCTCGATTAAGGGAGGCTCCGGGGGTCCGGCCGCCAGTTCGCGAAAGAACATCAACACTTCCGCGTCAAATCGCTTGGGTTGCTCGAGGTGGACGTTGTGCCCCGCGTCATCCACAACCGCCACGCGCGCCCGCGGCAACTGCTCGGCCATGGTGACCGCGTGTTCGCGGTAACGTTCGTCCAGCGCGCCCACGATGAGCAAGGTCGGCATGGTCAACTCGGCCAGCCGCTCGTGCAGGGGCGGAGTGGTGCCCACGCCGAGTCCGCGCAGACTGTTCGCGATGCCGCGAGGCGTATTATGGAGACGCTGGTCCCGCTGACGGTGGCGTACAGGCAAAGGCAGCTTGCGTTGGCTGGCGAAGAGAGGTAGTGCCTCCCAGCGGCGCGTGAACGCGGCCACGCCCTTCCGTTCGGTGTACTCGGCCAACTCCTCATCACCGCGGCGCCGCTTGGCGCGGTCGTCGGGATCGAGAATGCCCGGTGACGCGCTCTCCAGAATAAGCGCGCCTACCTGGTCCGGCGCGGCCAGCGCGAGGTGGAGGGCCACTCTGCCGCCCATCGAATAGCCAAGTAAGCCATAGCGCTCCCGGCCTCCCTCCGGCAAGGGTGAGAGGAGTTGATCGCAGAGCGCTTGCAGATCCGCCACCGTATGCTCCATCGTGTAGCGGGCCGGATCGGCAGGGGCGTCACTCTGCCCGTGACCTAGCAGATCGATGCTGATCACACGGAAATGAGCGCCGAACCCAGCCCGGTGCGGAGCCCAGTTTTCGGAGTCGCCCGCGAACCCGTGGAGTAAGAAAAGTGGCGGCCCCAGGCCGCTGACCGTCACGGAGTAGCGGACCCCATTGATCGGGATCAGGCGTTCGGTCACGGCCCTGTCCGCGGCTGCCGGCGGATTATCCATCCTCTGTCAACCCCTTTGTCGCCCCGGTGGTCATTCCATGCTATCCAGGATACCGGCAACGGCGGCCCGGACAAGTGGCCCGCAGCGCCGATGCAGTGCCACGTTGGCGGCGCGATCGGTGCGCACCTCCACGATGTGTAGCCCGCCTCGAGTAATTCCACCCTGAACCGCTTCGCGGAACTCGCCCCACGCCGCGCATCGGGTGTACGCGCCGCCGTACAGCGCGGCGGCGTGGGCGAAGTCGAGACCATGCGGGGTGCCGAATAACTCCTCAAATGACCACTCGTCGGTCGCCGCTCCGGCGGCTGCCTGGGGCAGGAAGGAGAAAATGCCGCCCCCATCGTTGTGGACTACTACGACAACCAGGGAAATGCGGTGACGGTTCGCCGCCAGAAGGCCGTTCATGTCGTGATAAAAGGAGATGTCGCCCAGCACCAATACGGTAGGGTGGTCGCTCACGCCGGCCACGCCGAGCGCCGAGGATACCACGCCGTCGATGCCGTTGGCGCCTCGATTGGCCAGGAAACGCACCGGCGCCTGCCGTTTGGCAAAGAAGGTGTCGAGGTCGCGCACCGGCATACTGTTGCCCACGAAGAGGTTGGCGCCGGAGGGCAAAATAGCAGTAAGCTCGGTGAAGATCCTCCCTTCGAACGGCTCGTCCATGGCGGCGACGGCGTCGTTGATCGCGGTACGGGCTGCTTCAGCCGCGCTAAGCCATGTTGAGGCCCATGTACTGACGCTCGGCCGCTCGACTGAGGGATTGCGCACGGCGCTGAGCACTTCTAACAGAGTGGTACACAAGAGGGTGGGGTCGGCGCGCACGCACTGGGCGGCGAGCAGCGTTGGGTCTTGCGGCTCGCCTCGCGCCACCAGAATTTGCCGAATCTCCGGACGGCGCTGTAGGTAGTCGAGGAGCGGCTTGGCGGTCGATAGGGCGCCAAAGCGCAAAACTACATGCGGAGACTCGTGAGAAACAAAACGCTCATCGCGCAGTAGCATGTCGTAACTATCAATGACCAAGGCAGTGTCATGCGAACCGCAACGAAGGCCGGAAAGGGGGTCGGCCAGAATTGGATAGCCCAGGCGCCGAGCCAGGACGGTTAGCGGTTCGGCGAGGTCAGGTTCATCCAGCGGCCCGCAAATGATCAATCCGCGCGGCGCGGCGAGCAGTTCTGCCGCTAGTTCGTTCAAGAGCGCCGGATCGGGAACCAGGACGGGCCGGTTATAGGTCGTGAAGGGTAACCCATCTTCCCGTCCTTCGCGGCCCGGCACGGACAACGATGCAAGCTGCTCGTTCGGCGCGGGGGTGGGCACGAGCGGTTCCCGAAATGGAAAGTTCAGATGGACTGGGCCGGCAGGAACCTCCAGGGTGCGCGCCACGGCGCGGCAAGCAGTGACGCGCGCGTAACGGAGTACGTCGTCGCGCGGCGTTGGCACGGCCATTTCCACCGACCACTTGACCTGGGCGCCGTAAAACCGGATCTGATCGATGGTTTGGGCGGCGCCGCAATCGCGGAGTTCGGGCGGCCGATCGGCGGTGAGCACCAGAAGCGGAACGCCGGCATGACGCGCCTCCACCACGGCCGGCATAAAGTTTGCCGCCGCCGTTCCTGAAGTACACACGACAATCGCCGGCATGCCCAGACATTTGGCGATGCCGAGGGCGAAGAAGGCGGCGGATCGCTCGTCAAGGTGGGTCCAGAGACGGAAACGGGAATCCTTGGCGAAACTGATTGCCAGGGGCGTGGAGCGGGAGCCGGGACACAGGCAGACATGATGCACGCCCGCGCGCGCGAACTCGTCGACCACGGCGCCGGTGAAGAGATATGCGGGGTCCAGGACGCTAAGCATCAAACCGAGCCGGCCAGCGCGCCGAGCATCGCCTTGAGCTTGAGACACGACTCGCGATATTCGCTCGCCGGATCGGAGTCCCCTACGATGCCGCAACCGGCGAACAGATGCGCCTGTCGGCCGTCCAGCAGAGCGGATCGGATGGCCACCGCGAACTCTCCTTCGCCATGGCGATCCAGCCAGCCGACCGGACCGGCATACCAACCGCGATCGAGCTGCTCGCGGCGCCGAATCAGGGCCAGCGCATCGGTCCGCGGATAGCCGCCCACGGCGGGCGTGGGATGCAACTGAGTCACAAGGTCGAGGATGCAGGGGCGGGTACCATCGGGACGAACCGCGAGCGTGCCGGCGATCGGTGTATAGAGGTGCTGCACATTGGAGAGGCGGAGCAGGCGGGGGTGCGAGGCAATGTCCAAACTCTCGCATAGGGGCGCCAGGCTCTCGGCCAGCATCTCGGCGACCACCGCGTGCTCGGTACGATCCTTTGGAGAGGCAAGGAGACGAGCCCCCAATGCCTCATCAGCGGTGGGATCGGCGCCTCGACCTATGGAGCCCGCCAGGCAAGAGGTGGCTAATTCGCCGCCGCGCAGGCGCACCAGGCGCTCGGGCGAGGCTCCTAGAAACACGCTGCCTGGCCGGCCCGATTCCCCGTTCGGTCGAGACACCGCGAACAGGAACGCATCGGGGAAGGTGTCGCGAAGGCGGCTCAGCGCCGTTCCTGGATTAAACGCGCGATCCGGCAGGGCGATCGTCACCTGTCGGGCCAACACCACCTTGGTCATGTTGCCGTGGCGAACCTCGGACGCCGCTTCACCGACCAGCCTCTTCCATTCCGCCTCGGGCATGGTGTCCTGAAGCGTAAACGGTTTGCCTGCGTGCGCGTCGTCCGGGCCGGCGGTGTTCGCGACGGCAAGCGCCTGGTCGCGCAGGTGTAGGGCGGTAGCCGCCAGCAGGTCCGGATCATCCTGCGGACGCACCACGATTGACGTTGTCAGCCAGTGTTCGCCGGCCACATTTGCCAGAATAAGTGTAGGCAGCACCATGGCGGAGTCGGGAAAGCGGGCCCAAAGGGCGGTGTGGCTGGCCTCGGGATCGAAGCGGAACCCACCCAGCACAAGCGGTCCGAGTCCCCAGCGATCGGCGGGCGCCTCAATTACAGCGCCCGCGATCATGGCGCGCCATACCGCTGCCGCCTCCGCGAAACCGTGGCCGGAGGAGGACGGCAACGTGTAGGCGACGCCCAGTCCGGCGATGCTCAAGTAGTGACCGGTTTCCCGATCCCGATGTTCCCAAAAGACGCGATCAGGAACCCGGTCCATTGCCGAAAATAGGGCAAGAGGGTCGCACGGATCGACACGTTCGCCGACACTTACCAACACTGTCTCGCCGCCTCTCAGCGCACGGCGGTGCCCCTCGCGAAGGGCAGAAGGGAGCGAGTGTGCGGTGGGCCGAGGAGCCGTGGGTCGGAGCAGATCGAGGGTCGTCACGTATTCCTACCAACTACTGGTAACCGACCGACGCGTCGGTCGGTTACCAGTAGTGTACCATGGCAGTACGACGTTTCCAAGCGAAGGAGTCCAACCAATGGCCCAGGCAGCAATGCCGGACGGCGAGTACGGCGCCCAACTGACCGGTCAGGCGCGGGCGGAGTATGTGCGATCGCTCTTCGCCCGCATCGTGCCACGCTACGACCTATTCAACACGCTCTCTACGTTCGGCCAGGACCGCCGCTGGCGACGTATTCTGGTGCGCCTAGCGGCCGTGCCCGCCTCGGGCCGAGTGCTGGACGTGGCAACCGGTACGGGCGCGGTGGCCTTTGCCCTGGCCAGGCAGACACCCACCGCGCACGTAGAAGCATTGGACTTCTGCGCTCCCATGATCGACCGCGCCCAAGCCCTGGCCGAGACGCGAACCGGCATCGCGGCGGGAGTAACCGCGGTGCCTACGTTTGTCGTGGGCGACATCCTCGCCCTACCCTACGACGACAATTCGTTCGACGCGGTGACCATCTCGTTCGGCATTCGCAATGTGGCCGATATTCCACGTGCCCTGAACGAGATCCGTCGGGTCTTGAAGCCGGGCGGGCGCTTCGTCTGCCTCGAATTGACCCATCCCCGATCGCCGCTGATTCGTATTCCCTTCCATTTCTACTTCTATCGTCTGTCGCCGCTGCTGGGCGCACTGTTGTCCGGTGACCGAGACGCCTATACCTATCTACCGCATTCGTTGACCCAGTTTCCCGACGCGGCACATTTGGCCCAGTTGATGCGGGAGGCGGGGTTTACCCTGGTGCGGCATCGCACGCTCAACCTGGGGACCATCGCCATTCATCGAGGGCTGAAGTAGCCGCCATGGAGGAGCGGGCGGCCCGCGGCGGGCGTGACAAGGCCGCCACCCGCGAGCGGATCCTCCAGGCGGCGATCGATGTGTTCGGCGAGCGCGGCTACCAGGCGGCGAGCATGGACGAGATCGCGCGGCGGGCCGGCAGCTCGAAAGGAGGAGTGTACTTTCACTTCGCCAATAAGCAGGCCATCTTCGAGGCGCTGATCTCCGAGTTGGTCATGCTGTTGGAGGCTGATGTACGAGCGGCGATTGGCCAGGCGCATGGTGCGTTGGCGCGCGTGAACGCCGCGCTGTCGGTGGCGATCCAGACCTTCGCCGCCCATCCTGGGCTCACTCGTCTGCTCCTGGTTGAGGTCAACGGTCTAGGACATCCCTTCGACCAAGAGATTCGGGCTGCCCGCGGCGTATTTCTGGGCGTGATTGAGTCATACCTGACCCACGCCGTGGAGGAAGGGGTCATAGCACCGCTCGACACCCACATCGCGGCGTGCGTCTGGCTCGGAGCGATCAATGAAGTGGTGGTGCAATGGCTCTACGCCGAGAGCCCAAGCAAATCGGCTCTGGAAGCGGCGCTGCCGGCGCTCCGGTCGGCGCTGCTACGGAGTATCGGGGTACAAGAGGAAGCGCCAGGTCAACCCGCGGCGCGAAGGTAGACTACCCGATCGGTCCAATCCTCCGCGCCGGCATCGCGCCACAAGGCGAGAAGTGCCTTGATGAGTACGCCTGTATTGCCCTCGGCTTTGGCCCGGTGATCAACGAAGATAACCCCAGCATGTGAAGTGTTCCCATGGGCCAAATCTTTCAGCAAGGGTGCGATAGTCCGGAGATCGCGCGTCACCAGCGTCCATCCTTGCTCGCGCGCATGGTTCAGGATCAGCCAATCCGGCGCCCCCAGATGCGCTCCTTCCATCCACGGCCGCATACAGATCACCTCTACGGCCGGATGGTGAGCGCGGAGCTGCCGCGCATCCTCCTCCGAGAAGTGCTCATCCAGCAGGAGACGTAACATCGTCAACTGCTTGCTTATTCACTTGATCCATGGAAAGTTCAATGACACGAGTTTGTGGCAGTAGTCGGCGGAGCGCGGCAGCATCATATGCAGCGTTGTCCTGCAAGGCGGCCTCAATCTCGTCGGTATAGGCTTCCGTATAGTTCAGCGCCGCTTGCACACGCGAGAGCGGCCATCCCAGGTATGCGGCAGTCCCGGCAAGATCGCCCCCTCGTTCGCGGGCAAGCATGGCCACCTCCCACACCGCCAGGCTCGACCCCTGCATGTATGCTTGCCGGCCAACTATGGAATCGCGGAACTCAATGAAGGCGAACTCGGACATGCGGAGTGCCTCTTCAATCAGCCGCGCCCCTGTCTCACCTTGAGAATAGCCAAGGCGACGCGCAAGGCGCTTGAGGCGTTCACTCTGTGTATCCTGCAGCCTGATGGTAATCACTTGTGACATGCGCCGACCCCCAGCCTTGACTTGTATGCGTTGTAGTTATTGTAACAACTATCTCCCAGCTCAGGATTATCGCCGCCTGACCGCTGAGGCTCGCCGGACTGCGTAAGGGTGCTTCGTCTGGCGCCCGACCTAGCCGTGGAAGTGGTATCACCCTCCTAGAGCGAGGGTGACCTGGCCGCCGAGGCCTGCCCGTTTTCGTTCGGCACACGCCTGGTGGGGGATCGGGCTGCCGAAGCAGCAGAATGTGGATACATTCCGCCAGGGCGGCGGTCTGCCCTCGGCCACGCTCGGCATTTAGGATACGCTGGATGGGGAGAACGTGGTGCCCGGCTTCCGCTATCCGGTGTCTGCCCTATGCCGCTAGACTTGCTCGGTATCGCCGGCGCGGCGACTCTCGTCCCAACCTCGTCGCGTGCATGCGAGTAGCGACTGTCCCAAGATAGAGGACTTTGCCGAAAAGGGGGCCGATCGATGGTTGCAAGTTCGATCTCCTCGGGTTGCGAGCTTGGGGAATGGTCGTTTGTCGGACTACCGGCGGCCGAGTTGGGCTGGGCTGTCTTCGGCAAGGCATGCATGCGTGTGGCTTTGCTGGAGTGCGGGGGCTGTGGGGCACCCGAGCGAATTTGCTGCCTGTGAAAGCGAGAAGAAGATGTCTGGTACGCCGGATCCCGCAAGGATCGATCGCGAGACTCTCAGCGGCCCGGTCCGCATCTTGCTGGGGCGCATGACGGCGGCCCTCATTGACTGGCACAGTAGTCCACTGGTGGGCGGAGGGGACCCGAAGACCGCCGGGGTGTTCCGTGTTGCGGGACGTGCCGACGATCACGGCGAGACCCTCTCTTGGTCGCTGGTGCTCAAGGTGCTCCGTCCCACAGGTGAGGACACCGACCCGACCCACCCAAACTACTTGAAACGCGAGGTGCTTGCCTACCAATCTGGACTGCTCGCGACATTACCAAGCGGAGTGACCGCTCCCCGCTACTTCGGCGTCACCGAGTACGACGACTGTGTATGGCTCTGGCTGGAAGAGATCCGGGACGGCTGGGCTCCCCGGTGGACACTCGATTCCTATGGCAGGGCGGCCTATCTCCTTGGGCAGTTCAACGGTGTCTGTGCAAAGGACCTAACGCCGTTCAATGCACCCTGGTGGTGTCACGGCTGGCTCGAGGGCTGGCTCGCCCAATTTTCCGCCGGAATGGCGGAATCCCTGGGACGCGTGCTCGACCGCCCCCTGGTGCGGCAGGTGTGCTCCAGCGAAAATGCCGCCCGCTTCTTCCAGCTGTTTGCCGACCGTGCGACATTCGTCACCGCACTGGACGGCCTCCCCCAAAGCTTCTGTCATCATGACGCCTGAGGCCGTAATCTGGTGCTCCACTCCGATCCAGCGGGACACGACCAGGCCATGCTGATCGCCTGGTCCGATGCCGGGAGCGGCGCGCTCGGACAGGAGCTGGCTGCCTTTATTTGGGCACCGGTGATCTACTTTGACGTGGCGATCGACGACCGCTACGAGCTGGAAGCCGTAGCCTGGTCCCGATACCTGGATGGGCTGCGGGACGGAGGGTGGCGTGGCGATCCTAGCGTCGTGCGACTCGGCTGTGATCGCTACACCGGCGATGTCGCCTTACGCAGTCTGACCATCGCGTGGCTCTGTGAGAAATGGTTGCCTGACGAACGACACCATCAGGGGCTGGCGACCTATTTTGGACGCACCATCGAGGAGATTATTCAGGTGCATGCGAGACTCCTGCCCGTGCTCCTCGATCGCGCGGATGAGGCACGTCGGTTGATGTGTACGATCTAAGACAACAGGCTCACTCGACACTCCCGGTGTCGTGGACGAGGCCGCTGGACTCGCATACGTGACACACAACGTCAGGGGCTTGAACGCCTCGTTCAGGCCCTTGGCAAACTCGGGTCC
>JAICHN010000083.1 GCA_025924845.1 Chloroflexota bacterium
AGCGACGTGCTGATCTGCCAGAGGAAGGGGACCAGAACACCGATCGCGCCGATGCTCAGCACGATATAGATCAGCGCCTTTCTGATCAAGGCGTGCCGAGCGCGGGCGCGTCGGGCCGCTTCTCCAGGATGGGACGCCGATTCAGCGTCCAGGGCCGGATCGGAGCCTGCCGCATGCACTGCCATCGGAGCTGCCTCACTTTCCCGCGACGACTGAACCCTCGTAATAGACCCACGAAGATGAAGTCTTTACGACGATAATGGTCAGCAGCATGATGAATAGGAAAAGTACGCAGGCCTCGGCCGCGGCATAGCCGAAGTTACTGGCTCGGAAAGCGTCGCTGTATAGCTTGAGCATGTAGAAGCGCGAGGCGCCCACGATCGAATCACCCTGCAAGAGGGGAGGTCCGCCGTTGGTCATCACATAGCTCTGGTCGAAATACTGGAAGACGCCAATGAGACTGGTAAGCATGTTAAAGAAGATCGTGGGAGTTAGCATGGGAATAGTCACATTCCGCAGTTTTCCCCAGTAGCCTGCGCCGTCGATCGCCGCTGCTTCGTAGAGCGTCTGGGGGATTCCCTTGAGTCCGGCCAGGAAAATCAGCATGGTATTCCCGACTCCCCAAAGCCCCATGATCACGAAAGAGGGGATCACCCAGTTTGGATCGGTCAGCCAGCCTACCTTCGGCAAGCCGACAATATGGAGGACGTTGTTCAATATGCCATGGTCGTAATCGAAAACAAAGATCCAGATCGCGGCGACAGTGAGGCCCGCCAGGAGCGAAGGCATGTAGTAGAGCGCCCTAAAGAGCGACACCCCCTTGATATCGCTCGCCAGCAGCATGGCCAGGACGAGCGAGACAATCAGGCTCAGCGGCAAGGCCAGGGCGGCATAGGTGAGCGTGACCTTAATACCCTGGATGTAGTCCGGATCATTGGTGAACAGATTCTTGAAGTTGTCGAGGCCGACCCACTGCGCGGGGCTGAGAATATCCCAGCGGGTAAAGGCCAGGTAGAACGAGGCCAGCATGGGGCCCAGGGTAAGCGTGACAAAGCCGAAAAGGAAAGGAGAGAGCAACAGGTAGAAGGTGAGCGCCTCGCGACGCTGACGAACGGTCCTTCGCGGTTTTGGGGAGAGGACAACGCCTGCCATCGCTTACACCTTCGGTTGGTCAGAGGCCGCTTATACGCCGCCTCGTTAATGTGAAGCCGCCGCCCTGGCGGCTGCCCATGAACGAGGCGAAACCGTGTTTCTCAGTGTCCGAGATACTGCTGGATCACCTTCTGGCCCTTCTTGGCCTCAATGGTGAGCACTTGCTGTACCGAGGTACCGGGAGAGGTGAACAGCAGGTTCAACCCTTCGGTCAGGGTGTCGCCCACCGATTGCGCCGAGGGACCGCTGTTGGCGTCCGCCGGCAACGTGGCGAAGTTCACGGCCTTCAGGAATACCTTCTCCACCGGATTCTTGTCGGCGCCGATTTTCTTGGCTACCGCCTTGATGGCAGGCAGGCCGTTTTGCGCCCACACCGCGTCACCAACCGGGCCACTCATGTACTTGATCAGTCCCCAGGTCTGGTTCGGATTCTTGGTGGTCTTGCTCATCACGAATCCGGCGTAGCAGATCGTGTTGATCGGCTTTGCGCCGGCGCTGCCGAGCGGCAGCGGCGCCACGCCCCAGTTGAACTTCAAGGTCTTCGGGTTGGAGTATCCGGTCGGACCGGGATAGGGCCAGATACCGGTGAGGTTCATCGCCGCCTTACCGGAGGCAAAGGCATCGCCGATATTGAGCGCGCTCTGCTGCGCCGGCGTGGGCGAGACTTTATCCTTGGTGAACAGATCCACCCAGAACTGAATCGCCTTCGCCGTGGCCGGGCTGTCCATATAGCCCTGCACCTTCATCCCATCGGGGCTGGAGAGCGTACCGCCGAGTGAGCGAACCACCGGCTCGACCTCCCGTACCCAGTTACCGGACAGCCAGGCGCCATAGACGCCGTTTTTGGTCAGCTTGATCGCATCCTGGCGGAAATCAGCCCAGGTCCAGTTGCTGGTAGGGAAGGGCACGCCGGCGGCCTTGAACATGTCCTTGTTGTAATACACGGCCAGCGGCGAATAGTCCTTGGGCAGCGAATACTGGTGGTTACCCTGCTTGCCAAACACCAGGGTGCCCGGATAATACTGCGAGAGGCTGAAGTTATCTTTCTTGGCGAACGGGGCCAGATCACTCACCGCGCCTTTGGCCTGATACCAAGCCACATCGCCGTCGCCCAGCATGAACGTATCGGGCGCCGTACCGGCCGCGATCTCCGTGACCCCCTTCACCCGGGAATCGGGCTCCGGCTCGAGGTTCACGGTCACGCCCGGATAAGCCTTGTAGTATTTCGGCAGGATCTGATCGATCAGCTTCTTGGTATCCGGCCCACCGAAGTAGGCATAGCGTAGGGTGGTGGAAGCATGACTGCCCTGTTGCGCCGGCGCCGCGTGCGTGGCGGCCGGCAGAGTCGAGCCGAGCGCGACCAGGGCCACCGGTAGGAATCGTAGTCGATGACTGCGTTTCACCATCGTCTCCTTGTGGACGTTTAGGACAAACCGGATAGGGTTTATAGCACTGCTCAGCCCGTAGGCGGCACGCCGCCAATGTCGTCGATCGCTGAGTGATAGCTGTACGATGTCCCGGTAGCCTACGGTGCATGTGCGAAATGGGAGCCTCTATGCCGCCAGCATTGGCCGGGCCCAACGCGCTGAGATTGCTGATGCCCGCGTCGGCGCGGGATAACGGGGGCGATCACCTCCTCTCCGCTTCATTGCGCTACCCACCAGGGAGGGGATTCAGCGTGCTTCTGAAATCGTCCGAAACGTTTTCAATTCGATTGCTCAATGATAGGCTTGGCTATATGGCATGTCAAGGAGGCATGTACACGCTTCCTCCTCGCTGGGCGCTAGGCGGCCCGGTAGCCCTTGCCATAGTTCATTTGTAGCAGATGGGACATAACGTGATGATGAATCCTCTCCCGCCGATGCCGTCACTCGCCAAGGAAACACGCCTCGACGATCCCTTTACGGCAGCGGGTGATCGCGCCTATCTGGTGGGCGCCCAATCCGGCCGCTTCCCGCCCATCGGCCATCACCTGCCCGGCCGGATGGGCGGCCTGTGGGCGCACCCGCACAAGCTGCTCGACGGCTTCTGGTGCGCCGTACAATGGGCGGACCAGGGTACGGAGACGGATCAATTCCCCACGCGAGGCCGGCTGCTCTCCGCCGACCGTTTCGAGAGTTTCCCCTGGGGTGTACGCCAGTGGTTCGATCTGCCGGCGGAGGGGCTGCGCGTTTGCCGCACCCTGATTGTCCCCGATGGGATACCTGGCCTGATTGTCGATCTGACCTTCAGCGACATACGGGGAGAAGCACGGACGCTGGACGTTGCCTTTCTCGCGGTCACGGATCTGCGGCCGGGCTGGTCCAGTTTCGAGGATCCCGAGCCGACCGAGCATGATCGCGCCGCCGTCGATACGCCGAGCGGCACGATCGTGGCCCGTAATCCCACCCATACCTGGGCGGTGGCCTGGGGAAGCCTCCAACAGCCGATCCAGGCGTCGACCGTTCCGACCGCAGGCGCCCCCGACCCCGGCGCGGAGCGCGGCGCGGCAGGCGTCCAGCATTTCCAGCTCGCTCTGCCTGCCCACGGCCAGGCCGATCTACGGCTCGGCATACTGAGCGTGGATCCCCCGCTTGCGCGGGCCGCCGACGCACTGCACGATTTCCTGCGGCAGACCCCGTCCCTGATCGCCGCGAAGCAGCAGCGGCTCGCCGATACGCTTGGCCGTTCCCGCCTGGAGACGCCCGACCCACACCTCGATAGCGCCTGGATCTGGACGCACTGCGCCTACGACTGGCTGACCCGCGACGTGCCTGGGGTCGGGCGCGGCCTGGGCGCCGGTATTCCCGACTATCCCTGGTGGTTCAGTTGTGATACGGCGTACGCCCTGCGAGGCTTGCTGCCGCTCGGCGACTTCGCAACCGCCGAGCAGACGCTCCGCCTGCTCGCCGCCGCGTCCGAGCGGGCCAATCCCAGCACTGGGCGCATCATTCACGAGTTGACCTGCACCGACCAGGTAGTCAATCCCGGCAATACTCAAGAGACTCCGCAGTTCGCCTTCGCGGTGCTGGAGACCTACTTGTGGAGCGGCAACCGTGGGCTGATCGAGGATCTGTATCCCTTGTGCCGGCAAGGCGTGCTGTCGTGGACGCTGGGCGCCTGCGATTCGGACGGCGATCTGCTGCCCGAGGGCTACGGCATCACAGAAGTGGCGGGCCTGAACGCCGAGCTGATCGACAGCAGCGTGTGGGCGCATGAAGGCGTGCGGGCGGTAGGACGGATGGCCACGCTGCTCGGCGATGACGCCACGGCCGCGCACTGCGCGGCGATCGCCCCCCGTCTCCGGGCCGCCATCGAGGCACGCTTTTGGCTGCCGGAGGAGCGCCTCCATGCCGACCTGATCGCCGCGCCCGGCGCCGTCCACGCTAGGCTTGAACGCATGCTCCGTCCGGACGGCCAAAAACCGGGGCGGGGCACCGCCATGATCGCGCACCTTGAGTTGCTTCAGCGGCGCGCCCAGACGTTGCCCCAGGACGAGGAAGTGGCCTGGTACTTTGCCAACGCGGTAATCAACGTTCCCCTGGAAGCCGGACTGAGTACGCATGACCGCGCCGTCGCCGCCCTGGAGCGCATGGAGACGCCGGAATTTCTTGGTCCATCCGGCGTCTACCTGAACGGGATCAGTCAGGGGGCGGCGATGAGCCTCACCACCAGCGTCCTGACGGCTGCCGAGGTCGCCTATGGCCGCATCGATCAGGCCGTCCGCCTGTGCCGCCTTCTGGCCGATCAAGTTGAGTTGCGCATGCCCGGCGCGATCAGCGAGATGTCCCCCGACGGCGGCTGTTTCGTGCAGGCGTGGTCGGGATACGGCGCCGTCTATCCCCTGGCCTGTGGTGTTTTCGGCCTCTTCCCCGATGCCGGAGCGCGCCACGTGGTGCTGGCGCCCACTCTGCCGGCCGGTTGGCCGGGGGCGCGGCTAAGCGACGTGCGGGTGGGCGAGGCGCTGCTCTCCCTGGAACTGACCCGAAGTGACGAGGACCGAACCATCTGCCGGGTGGGCATCGACCAACCGGGGTGGCGCGTCACCCTTCTGCCGCCGCTAACCGAGGGCGCGGAAGACTTTGTCGCCCGTACGGCGCTCAGCATTCACGCCGCTGCCAGCGATGACGGCTGGGGCATCGCCCGCGCCGTACTCGCCGGCGGCAAAACCGTCGATCTCACCGCGGCCCAGGTGGTGGAGCTATCGATCTAGGTGATGCGCTGTACTTAAAGTATGACCAGCCCCATCAGCGCGGCAAGCACCACGGCTTGCGACTGGTCCACGATAACGCCGCGCAGGGCGGCGATATCGATCTGGATGCCGGTCAGGTTGGAGCCGCGGAGGTCGGCTCCGGCCAGATGCGCGCCGTGAAAGTTGGCCCCGCTCAGGTCGCAGGAGTCGAAGACGACGCCGGTTAGGTCGGCTTCCTGAAACGACGCCTCCTTGAATCCGCACTTGCAGAAGCGCGCCGCCTTGAAGCGTGCCCCATAAAAGTTGGCGAACGTGGCGTTGCACTCCGACCAGAGCATATCGCGCATCCTTGCCTCGATCAGCTTTACCCCGAGCAACTTGCTGCCAACCATCTCGACCCGAGTCAGATGCGCTTTCTCCGCGTCCACTTGGGAGAGGTCGCAGGTAGCAAAGCGGGCGTCCTGGATAGAGAGGCCGGGCAACTTGGCGCCGTTGAAGCGCGTCCGGTCAAACCAGACGCGCTCGAAGCCGAGATCGCGGGCGGACTGGTCCACGAAGACGGCGCGGCTGAGCGTACCGTCGCTATAGCGCTCGTCGTCGGCCAGGATTGTCCCAGGTAATTCACCTGAGCCGGCGGGGTCGCGCGGTTTCCGCGGCTGAGTGATCCGGTCGTCGGGCACTGATCATCCTTTCCGGGCAGGGATTCCCCCATTCGAGTTTGGGACCATGCGATATGGTAGGCTGAGGTACGAGCCAGGGAGATCCAATCTCGGACCGCCGGCTTGTGGAGGAACGCAATGAAAATCGGTATTCTGGGCTCCGGTGTGGTAGGGCAAACGCTGGGCGCCGGTTTCGCGGCACTCGGCCATGAGGTGAAGATGGGTTCTCGCGAACCGGGTAGCGAGCGCGTGCAGGACTGGGTGGCGCGTACCGGCGTCCTCAGTTCCGCCGGTACATTCAGCGATGCTGCCGCTTTTGCCGATCTGGCCGTACTGGCTACCGGCTGGAGCGGTACGGACAATGCCATTCATCTGGCGGATCCACGCAACCTGGTGGGTAAGGTGGTGATTGATGCCACCAACCCACTGGCGTACGCGGCCGACGCGCCACCCTCGCTCGCCCTTGGCTTCAACGATTCGGGCGGGGAGCAGGTGCAACGCCTGCTCCCGGACTCGAAGGTAGTGAAGGCCTTCAACACGGTAGGCGCCCCGCATATGGTGAATCCCGACTTCCCGGGCGGTCCGCCCGATATGTTCATCTGCGGCAACGATACTGAGGCGGTAGCCCAGGTGAAGGACATCTGCGAACGTTTCGGTTGGTCCGTAATCGATATCGGTGGGATCGAGAGCGCGCGGCTCCTGGAGCCGCTGGCCATCCTCTGGGTACTGTACGGGATCCGCACCGGCGCCTGGGGTCATGCCTTCAAGCTGCTCAAGATGTAGGAAAGTGTGCTTCTCGTTACAACTGGTTGATTCTGATTCGCGGGGGGATCAATACTCCAAAAGGAGTTGTTTGTATCGGCGACCATGCGCTGGATGGCCGTCCAGACCCCCGGCGCCATGGACGGGATCGTGCAGGAAGAATTGATCCTGCTGTTGTGCCGGATGCCGAGCCCCGATCCGGGAAGCGGCGCAAAGCGCGACAAGTCCAGGAACCGCTGACGTATCTTCCGGTGGGAAGGGTTTCGTGATGGGCCGGGCGTAGCTCAGTCCATCACGAGGCCGCACTCCTGGTGAGAGCGCCGTGCCTTATCACGTGCATTTATCGATGGAACACTATTACCCATGTCCACACTGAAGCACAAGGTGTTTGCCTACATCACCTCCGGCACGCGTCTGCTGGTCTTCCGCCATCCCCATTTCCCAGAGGCCGGGATACAGGTGTCGGCAGGTTCGCTTGAAGTCGGTGAGCAACCTGATGAAGGCGTAATGCGCGAGGCTGCTGAAGATACCGGCTCGCGCGCACGTAACTCCATCCTCAACCGCCGTGCGGCAGCTACCCGGCAAACGCCGTATCCGATGCATGGGATAGAAACACCCGCTCCAGCGCCGTGACCACGGCGGGATCGAATTGTAGGCCGGCGCAACGGCGCAGTTCAGCGAGGGCCCAGGCGCGATCCGATTGTTGGCGGTAGGGCCGTTCGGTGGTGATCGCGGCATAGGCATCGGCGACCGCGATGATCCGTGCGCCGAGTGGTATGGCATCGCCCATGAGTTTATCGGGATAGCCCGCGCCATCCCACCGCTCGTGGTGCGCCCGGATCAGCGGGACAAACGCGCGCAGCGCCGGCACCCACCCCACAACGTCCGCCGCCACTCGGGGATGTTCGCGCATTAAGGCCCACTCATCGTCACTCAGGCGGCCGGGTTTCCGCAAGATCGCATCCGGGATGGCGATTTTACCGACATCGTGCAAGCGCGCCGCTACCCCAACCATGCGCGATTCCGCGGCGCCCAGGCCCATGGCATGGGCAAGCTTGATGCTCAATGCCGCGACCTCGTGGGTATGCATGCCAGTATAGGCATCACGGGCATTGACCAGCGCGGCAAGCGCTTCGACTGTCCCAGCCATCGCCGTCTGCTCACGCGAATCGTCGGCAAGCCTGCCGCCGGCGAGCAAAGCCACCGCGGGATCGTCAACTGCCCGCACCTGATTCCGACCCAGGTGCTTCGCCACGTACATTGCCCGATCCGCTGCCTCAATCAGGAGACTACGGTCGTCACCATCGCGTGGATAGGTTGCAGTGCCGATCGAGCAGGTAAGATGCAATCCACCGGCAATCGTAAAGCGATGGCCCGCTACCGCGGCACGCAGCCGTTCCGCCGAGAGTAGAGCGCTCATATCATCCGTCTCCGGCAGCAAGACCAAAAATTCCTCACCTCCCCAGCGGCCAAGCAAATCCACGCTACGGATCGTTTCGCTCACGATGCGCGCGAAGTCGCGCAGCGCCGTATCGCCGGCGGGGTGCCCGTGACTATCGTTCAGCGCCTTGAAGTGATCAACGTCGAGAAAGAGGGCCGAACAGGGCCGGTTATAGCGGCGCGCGCGCTCCAGTTCGCGGTCGAGTGCCGCAATCATCGCGGTTTGATTCGGCAGGCCGGTTAACCCGTCGGTGCCGGCGCGCCGCTCCGCCGAGAGTAGCGCGTCTTTCATGCGGTTGAAGGCACCGGCCAGGACGGCTATTTCATCATTGCCGTGTTCGTCAGCCCGTGCGGTGACCGTGCCTTCTGCCACCAGGCTCGCTGTCACAACCAGGTTACCCAGCCCATGGGTGAGGCGACGGTTGATCAGCAGCGCCAGGATTGCCGCCGCGGCCAGCGTCACGACCAGAGTGATGAGGGCAAGGCGCAGCGTGGCCCACGCGCTGCTGAGCGTTCGAGCGTACAGCGTCTCCCCCGTGGAGAGCTGCGCCCCCGCCGTGCCGAGTACGATGTCCAATACGGAATCGAGACGATCCGCTACCCGGCGGTCGAACCCCGCGCCGGTCGTGACCCCGGAACGGCGCTGAAGGGTTAGGAGTATCGGCGCACGCGCGGCGATATAGCTCGCCCATGCGGCATGCCAGTTCGCCAGACTCGCGGGCGCCAACACATGCCGGCCGGCGCGAGTAATGCTGAAATCGAGACTCGTGATCTCATCGGTAATGGCGCGCCTCTGGTCCGGCGTTAGCGCGGCCTGCGTTTCGGTCAGCAACTCGCGCTCCTGGTCGAGTTCCTGGCTGAGCATGTTCAATCCCACGGTCGGGGCCAGCCCGCGCTGCTCGAGTGTGGTAATTTGCCGCGCCGAGTGCACCGTGGCATCAATTGCCAAGCCGCCCTGGACGGCGGCAAGCACGGTTAAGAGTACAAAGGTAGCGATAATCGTGGCTCGTAGCGTCAGGTGTATACCTCGCACTGCTAGAGCGACGTGGCCGTTGGTAATACCACGATCCACGCCTCCATCGCGTTCCCTTCCGCGTAGCCGGATGCCTTTGGGCGCGGCGCCACGACATGCCAGCCGCCTCGTGTCACTATCACTTTGGTATGCATTGTGCAGTACACGTGGTACAGGCCCGGCTGCTGTACCACCAAGGTGCGCTGCCACCCACTGGGCGGCTCGGCATCGGTACCCGAGACGACGAACGCCGCTCCCGCCGGCGAGGCCGGGTCGATCACGAAGTTATGCGCGTCCTCATGGTGATTGGCGACCACGATGCTGCTCCCGACCACCGTGACGAGCGCCTTGGGCGCGAAGAGATCCTGGCCCTTGGGCACCATGAGCATGCTGTGCAAACCGGGGAGGCTGCCCAGCACCGCGATCCAGCCCTGACGAGGCGTGGACCCGTTCGGCATGCCCCGCAGAATCGTACTCCCCGCCGCGACGCGCTCCGGGCGTGCCGTACGCGTATCGTAATATTGGTAGAGCCCGATCGTGCGCAGCGAGAGGGTAGCGCGACCATGTGGGGCCACGGTCACCGTGAATGACGTAGGTGAGGACACGGTGGCACGGATAGTCAGCGGGACGACAAGCTCGTTGGCAAAGGTGACCTCGCTCCCTGTGCCGATCACCGTGACGCGCGGCGCAAAGCCCACGGTTGCCGAGGACAGCACGATGGACGCCGCGCTCGGCATCGGCGCGGTACCCGCGTCGCTCATGCCAAACGCCTCCCGGAGTGCGGGATCCGGGCCGAATAGGCTCCAGGTGAGCAACATCGGCAGAGCGAGTACTACCACTGTTATGGCGGCAAGCGATGCCCAATGCGGACGCGAACGCAGTGTGGTCATGGTGCCTCCGGCAGCGGGACGGTCGATACGAATATGCGGATCATCGTGCTCCTGCTCGAACCGGGCCGCAGTATAGAATGCCGCACGGACATCACTCTATAGCCCAAGTGGTAGCCCAAACGCCGGCGCCCGCATTCCACATGAGCACCATGGTCGGCGGGTGCTTCGCGGACCAGCGACAATCATCAACACAATAAACCCTTATACCGGCGCGTCAACCAACATACGTTGCCATTCATCGCCTCGCAGTGCCATGAGCAGACTACCTTCTTCAGTTGCTCGGCGCGGAGGTATGCAGTCAGGACTATGGAAGCCGCGCGCAGGCGGAGCCATATAGAAAATCAGGCTATAACTCACGGCGGTATAGCCAAGAATCGCTTGGGCAAGTTGGTATATGTGGCCTTTCGAGTACATCCGGCGGTAGGAGCGCCCGAGCCGCACTTGCAGGAGACGAAGACCAAAGCGTTTGAAGAGTGACATGCGCATTGGACTCCCGTCCCTCCCGCTCCACCAACCAGCGCCCTATTCCACACTATACTTGGGCGTGGTCGGGGAGAAATGATGCGGCTCCGGCGACCATGGCGAGCAAGTCGGCGCTGATCTTGCCCTAGTTGAATGAACGACAACGGCGCCTGATGTTGGGCGTGGAAGCACGCGCGCTTGGCCATGGCGGCATTACCCTCGTGGCCCGTTAGGCTATTGGGGACTAGGACGAAGTATCAAGGCGGCCACGAAGACGGCGACGGCGCCGCATCCACCGGCGATCAGGAATCCTTGGTCGTACCCGCTGGTCAACGCATCTCTGAGAGCGTGGCCGCGGGAAAGCAGTCCATTGGTGCGAACAGTGGAGAGACTGGCGAGAATCGCCACGCCGAGCGCGGCTCCGATCTGGGTAGAGACATTGGCCAGACCGGAGACAAGACCGGAATCGCCTGGTCCCGCCTCGGCCATGGCCAGCGATACGCTCGGCATGAAGGAGAGTCCGGCTCCGACCCCACCCAGCACCATGACGGGCAGCACCGCGGTGAGATAGCTGCTGCCCACCGCGGCATGGGCGAAGAGCAGATTGCCGGTCGCGTTTAAGGTGAGACCGGCGATCAGGGTCGTCCTGGCGCCCAGCCGGGCCATCAGCCGGCGCGTGATGAAGAGCGAGAACACGGCCACTATCCCGGTCATGGGCAGAAACGCGAATCCGGTTTGGAGGGCGCCGTAACCCAACACGTGCTGCATGTACAGGGCGCCCAGGAAAAACATCCCGAACATCCCGAAGGCGAGGAGGGCCCGGATCAGATTGGCCCCGACCACACCGCGCGACCGAAAAACGCGAAGCGGAACCAGGGGAACGTCGATGCGCGACTCAAGCCGCGCGAAACCGAGCGCCAGGACGATCGCCACGGCGCCAAGGATGATCGTTCGGGTCGAGCCCCAGCCGTTGTCACTTGCCTGGATTACGGCATAGACGGTAAGGGCCGGCGTGATCGTGACGAGTAGCGCGCCCAGGATATCCACCCCTTGATCGAGGCCGACCCCCTGATGATCGGGAATGAGACGCGCGCCGAACACCAGCGCGGCAAGGCCAATCGGGATGTTTATGAAGAATATCCAGTGCCAACTCAGGGCCTGAGTCAGGGCGCCGCCCGCGAGTAGACCAATCGAACCGCCGCTCACCGCGACAAAGGCATAGATCCCCATGGCCTTCGCCCGCTCTCCCGCATCGGCGAAGATGGTGACCAGAATAGCCAGGATCATCGCCGAGGTACAGGCCGCGGCCATTCCCTGCAAGCTTCTGGCGCCGATCAGCAACTCTTGCGACGAGGCGAGGCCGCAGAGGAGCGAGGCGAAGGTGAAGACGGCCAGCCCGGCGAGAAAGACGCGTCGCCGACCGAGAAGGTCGCCCAGTCGGCCCGCCAACAACAGCAAGCCGCCAAAGGTGATCAGGTACCCGTTCACCACCCAGGCCAGCGAGGACTGGGAGAAATGGAGATCCTTTTGGATCGCGGGTAGCGCCACGTTGGCGACCGTGGCATCGAGAGTGAGCATTAACTGGCCCAGACAAAGGACAACTACCGCTATCCAGCGCCTCTTGTTATCAGTATTCGGGGAGCTTGGGGCGTCCGGCACTGCTGCGATCAGCGGACGTCGTTCGGCGAACAGCGTGCTTCGTTCGGCGGCCATGCGGTTGTACCTTCCTCGGATGGTCACCACGTCCCTTTGCCGGGAGGCGGCGATGGGCATATAATCGGACAAGAGGGTCCGGATATTATTTCCGGACTCTGAGGTCCGCTTATATTATCCGGACCAGGAGGTCCGTTTGTCAAGTGATCTCTCCGCGCCCGCGGCCATACGGCCGCGCAAGGTGCGCTCCGATTCGATCGAGAACCGCGAACGCGTGCTCGAGGCGGCCCGCGAGGTCTTCGCTGAGTCCGGCCTGGACGCCTTGATCCCCGACATCGCGGCGCGAGCGGGGGTTGGGAAGGGCACCGTCTACCGGCACTTTCCCAGCAAGGAAGCGCTCATTCAGGCCATCCTCGACGCCTACTGGCGGCAACTCGAAACGATGCGCCAACAGGCGCTCGCCAACGATGATCCCTGGGCCGGTTTTGCCGGGCTGCTGCGGGGCATGATCAGCGTCAAGGACGAGCAACGGGCCGCGAGCGAAATCCTCATCGCGTCCAAGGGCACTCGACCCAAGGATCCGGTCTACACCCGGATCGACGAGACCCTGGTCGTGCTGTTCCGACGCGCCCAGGAAGCGGGCCTCGCCCGCATGGACGTGCCGGCCGAGACCATGCCGCTGGTCCTGCGCAGCACCCACTGGGCCGTTAAGTACGGCCGCGATTTGCGGCTCGACTGGCAGCCCTACCTCCAGGCGGTGCTGGACGGACTGCGCGCCGGCCGGTCTTAAACCCGATCCAACGCTCTTTCGCTTCCACCAACCCAATCACGGCTCGGGCGCGGCACGCTACACTAGCTATGCCGAACGACATGGATAAGGGAGAGCGGAAACCTAAGGGTGAGACGCGAACAAATCGTGGCCCTGGTCAATCGAAAGGGAGGCTCCGGCAAATCCACCACTACCCTAAATCTGGCGGGCGCCCTGGTCGATTTGGGGCTCCGCGTGCTGGTGGTGGATCTGGACCCCCAAGCATCGCTCACCCGCTTGCTGACCGCCGATCCGGTGGAGCGAGGAGTCGGCACTTGCATCTCCGCTCCCGGCCAGCTTGCCGCCGATCTGATCCGCGATACGGCGGCCGGGATTGACCTCCTCCCCGGTGACCGTTCCATCGAGTCGGCGGCGCTCGCTCTCCATGATTCGCCCTCCGGATTCCTCCGCCTCCGCCGGATCCTGGCCCCCATCGCGGGCTACGGCGTGATCCTGCTCGATACACCGCCCGCCCTGGGCTTCGCGCTCTCCAGCGCCATCCTGGCCGCCGGATGGGCCGTGCTGCCCACGGCTACCACGCAGCAGGATATTGACGCGCTAATCGATACCCTGGAAGCCATCGAGGAATTGGCGGCGGATGAGCTCACCTGTGCCCAGCGGCTGGCCATCGTACCGAACGGCGTCCATCGCGATCTCCCCGATCAAGGTGGGCTGGCCGCGCTCCAGGCCACCTTCGGCGACCTGGTGACGCAACCGGTCCCCCATGCCTCGGCGATCAAGCGAGCGCTCAATCGGCGTCTTCCCCTATCGCGCACCGAGCCGCGGGCCGCCCCCATGGCGGCCTACCGGGTGCTGGGTGCGCGGGTGGCATCGGCGGTGCGAGGCGGTGTGCAGGGCAAGTTATTCCAGGAAGGCAGCTATGCCAAGGCATAAGAGCCGCGAGGCGGAAGTGGCAGTGGTCCGTTCCCCTCAGCCGCGCAGCACCGCCGCGGCTGTCTCGGGGGCCACCGAGCGCCGCCTGGCCGGGGCCATGGAGGTACCGATCGAACAGATCGCCGCCGATCCCTTGCAGCCGCGACGGGATTGGGACCACGACGACGGCAAACAGCGGCTGCGCGAATTGGCCGATTCGATTCTGGAGTTCGGACTGCTTCAGCCGTTGCTCGTGCGCGAGGAAGGGACGCTGCCCGACGGCAGGCAGCGCTATCTGATCATCGCGGGAGCGCGGCGGCGCGCCGCCGCCGAACGAGCCGGATTGGGCATGGTGCCCGTGGTGGTGCGGGGCGCCGAACAGGCCCGCATTCGAGTCCTGCAGTTGATCGAGAATCTGCAACGGCAGAATCTGAGTTGGCTGGACGAGGCGCGCGCCTACCAAG
>JAICHN010000084.1 GCA_025924845.1 Chloroflexota bacterium
CGCGGCGCCGGCGCCGCGATCCTGTCGCATAGTTATGTAGTACCGGGGGATTCTCTCGAGTTCGGGGCTAGCCTGGGCAACGCCCACTGTTGGCTCACCACGCATGGTCATGCCGCTATTCAGGACTTCTTCAGTACGGATATCGGCCAGACCGTCGCCAACACGATTGCCGTACGGTATGGCGGGATCGGTCACCGCTTGCTCAGGGCGAGCGCGGCCATTACAGACCGCCGCGTCGCGGGCGCGGCGGTCCCTCTCCACCCCGTGAATCCGGGTACGATCGAGTTGCACCCTGCCTACCAGCGGCATAGCTTTACGTTGCCCGGCGATGCGCGGGTCCAGGAAACGATCTTCGTGCCGCTCACCACCGGTGACGATCCCTCGGTAGCCTACTACCAGGTGGAGCTCACTAACGCCGGCACGGAGGCGCTCACCCTTCGCGTCCGCGCCGATGGACATCTACGGGGTACGTTTAATCGCGATCTGATTGGCCGCTATGATCAGGATTTGCAAGCCCTGATCGTGACCAATCGCAGCCAACCGACGGCGGTTCGCGTCTTCGGTTGCACGGCGCCGCTGAGCGCGCACCAGACGACGACTGACTTTGGCCAGGTCTACGACATGCTGCACATGGAAGCGATGAGCAATGACACCGGCGCGGAAGGAGATATTCTGGCGGGCCTTGAGGTGGATGTGCGTCTCGCTCCCGGTGCCTCCCGCGCCATGGCCTTTGTCCTTGCCTTCGCCCATACCGGTGAAGCAGCGGCCATTGCTACGTATCGCCTGGCCCGAGACGCGCGGGCGCCGCTGGCCGATACCGTGGCCTACATCGCGCAAGTTACCAGTACCTCCCAGGTGCTCACCCCTGATCCGACAATCAACGTGGGGACGCTGTGGAGCAAGGTCAATATGTTGCGCGTGGTCGCCAACTATCCGTTGGGGCCGGCCTTTACCAACGAGCCCGGCGTCTCCAGCGCGGTGGTCGGCCGTGATGCCGCGTGGTTCGTCTATGGCAACGATCATTTCCTGCCCGAGCTTTCGCGCTCACTGCTCGAGGCCTTTGCCGCGCGCCAATATCCCGAGGGGCGCATCCCGGAGTTCTACAACGCGGTGAACAATACGATCGGCGACTATGGACTGAACATCAATGACGACACGCCGCTTTTTGTGCTGGCGGTGAACCACCACTATCGCTCGACCGGCGATCTGGCCTGGCTGGAGCGGATCTATCCGGCTGTCACCGCGGCGGCGCGGTATATGCTGGCGCAGCGGGACGAACACGGCCTGGTTTCGTGCTCGGCTCAAGATCCCCGTGGGGACGTATGGGCCATCGCGAGCTGGCGCAACGTCATCCCCGGCTACATCTTGAACGGAGCGGTGACCGAGATCAACGCCGAATGCTTCGCGGCTTTGCGGGCGACCGGCCATCTAGCCCAAAACCTGGGCCGACCCCCCAGCGAGCGAGACGAGTTTTTTGACGCCGCCGCGCAACTGCGTGAAGCCATGGATGCCCATCTGATCAACCCGAGGAATGGGCTGTATTATCTCAACATCGATGTGGACGGCGTGGCCCATACCGATGTGACGGGCGATCAAATCTTCCCGGTGATCTTCCGGGCCTGCCGCGAGGATGTGGGCTTTCGGATCATCCGGCGGCTGCATTTCCCCGATTTCTGGACGCCTGCCGGTCTGCGCACCGCCTCGGCGGCGGATCCACTCTACAATCCCGCCAAGAATGTGGGCCTGATCGGCGGCGTTTGGCCGGGGCTGACCTGGTGGTTCGCGTTCGGAGCGGCGCGCTATCATCCCGACGTTCTGGTGCAAGCGCTTACCGCCAGCTTTGCCCATTATGCCGCCAATCCACGGAATAACAACACGGTGCCGGGCCAGTTCAGCGAGTGGTTCGACGGTGAAAGTCTGGTTAATCGAGGGATGCGACTGTCCCCCTGGGAACCCCCTCGCTTCCTATGGGCTGCCGTGGAGGGCGTATGCGGCGTCGTCCTGCAACCGGGCAAGCCCAAGATTAACCCCCTGGTTCCTCCGCACTGGCGCTGGGTGGGACTGCGTCGTCTTCCGTATCATGGTGAGCGGATCAGCTACTTCGCCACCCGAGAGAGCGAGGTTGAGCACCCGGGCGCCTTTCATATCTACGCTACCACGGAGGTTGCCACCGATCACATGCTGTCGGTGTACGCCGAGGATGCCACGGAGACAATTCGCGTGCTCAACCAGGAAGTGTGTCATGTAGCGCTTCGCCGGCCGGGCGAGGCCGTGCTCTTACTGGGTAATAGCGGCAGCACCACCAGCATCGTGTCCCTAGAACTCAATGGCCTGCTTGCCCCGGAACGGACCTATACGGTGCATCTCTACGACAGTGAAAACAGGCAATGGGGCCGCGGAGAGCCGACACGAGGCGCTGAGTTGCATACGCCGGCCGTGGCGATCGAGGCGGGCGGGTTCCGCGTCCTCCGCTTTGAGGAAGCGTGAGGGAACCGGAGCAACCGGCAAGTGGATTGGCGAAAGGAAAGGCGCGTGGCGGAAGAAGTCGATGTGGTGATTATCGGAGCCGGCATCGCCGGGGTAAGCGTCGCCTATTTTCTGGCGCGCTCTGGTATACGTAACATACTCGTGCTGGAGCGATCGTCCGTAGCCGCCGGCGCGAGTGGGCGAGCCAGCGGCCTAGTCGTCTTCTGCGAGGCAAATCACTCTGGGCAGGCCGCGTTGCTCAAGGCCTCGGCCGACTTTTACGCCACATGGGAACAGGAGATTAGCGATGTGCCCGCGATCACGCGGGTGGGCGCCCTGATGCCTGCCGGCCCGGCCGATCTGGGGGTGCTGGAGCGCGAGGTCGCGATCATGCAAGCGGCCGGGCACGACACCCGCCTGCTTGACCCGAAAGAGGCCGCCGAGCTGGCGCCGAGCTGGCGCTTCGACGACGTGGCGTCGGCCGCCTATTCGGCGGGATCGGGTTATATCGATCCGCCCATGGTCACGACGGCGATTATGAATCGGGCGCGTGGCTTGGGCGTGCGTCTCTATCAGGGAGCCGAGGTCCAGGCCATTGATGTGCAAGGTGGTCACGTTGTAGGGGTCACCGCCAATCGGGGTGCGATCAAGGCGCCGATTGTGATCATCGCGGCAGGCGCCTGGAGCAACCCCGTAGGCAGGCTGGTTGGGGCGAACCTGGCGGTAGAGGCGGCGCACAGCCTGGTGGTTCACCTCAAGCCGCCCCCCGACCTGCCGCTTCCTTTCCCGGTCAGCGGCGACGACCACAATCACGTCTACTTCCGCCCCGAACCCGGTGGCTTGGTGCTCGCCGCCGATGAAGGGGCCGGAGACAGGCCCGACGAACAGCCCGGCAATCCGGATCGCTTTGACGAGACCGCGCCCGCATGGTACCAGCGCTGGGTGCTTCAGCAGTTAGCGCGCCGCATCCCGACCATGCGCCGAGCGGAAATTGTCGGCAGCCACGCCGGCGTATTGCCGCACGGGCCGGATAACTACCCGCTGCTTGGGGCGATGCATGAGGCGAAGGGATTGTATTGCATCTGCGACACGGGCGGCAACGGGATGACGGCGAGCCCGGGACTGGGGCGTGCCCTGGCCGAGCAGATCGTGCATGGGAAGACCTTTGTGGACATTCAGCCATTCCGTCCGTCGCGATTCGCCGAGGGGGAGCCGATCACCGCGGCCTATCGACACGCCCACAGCGAACCGCCGGTGGATTGGGAGCTGGATCCGACTGAGTCGGACTGAACATCGTGCAGGTATAATCGCACCTCATTCAACGATGAGGCAGCCGCACGAAACCTGCTTGCGCGACATGCTGATCGGTGGTGAATGCCTCCACTATCGAGTGCCGTCGCATGACCATGAAGCCGGCAGCATCTGAACTATCCCTCTGGACCACCCGGCGGGGCAGGTGTGTCCTCGCGGTCGGCAGCGGCCGAATCGGGCGACTCGGGCAGAGCGGCAAGCGGCAGGACCAGGGCCATGACGGTCCCATGCTCGGCGGCTCCGGTCATGCCGTTCTCCATCATAGGCACACTGTGCTCGACCCAGATGTGGCCGCCGTGGGCCTCCACGATAGCCCGGCTGGTATACAAGCCTAAACCAGTGCCGCGAATGTGACGGGCGATCCCTTGGGCACGCCAGAAGCGATCGAATACATGCGGTACGGCATCGGCGGGGATACCTATTCCGGTATCGCTCACCCGGATCATCGCCCAACCCGGCACGTGGGCATGAGCGCCATGCATGGGTGGTGAGTGACCGGGGAGCAGGAGCGGCAGGGACGCCGCGTAGTCGAGCCGCACCACGATGGAGCCGCCGTCCGGCGAATACTTTACGGCGTTGCCGAGCAGATTGTCGAGCACCTGACGTAGCCGAACCGCGTCACCGGTGACCAGCAGGGGAACCGCGGGCGTCTCCACGGTGATCGCATGACGCGCGGTGTGCTCGCGCGCGTGCTCTACCGCCTGCCGTACGGACTCGTTGAGCACTACTCCTCCGGGGTTCATCTGCTGAACCAGGACGCCGCGAGCCACGGAGGCGGTATCGAGCAGCGTCCCCATCATGTGCATGAGGTCGACCATGCTCAGATTCGCCACCGCGAGATGCTGATCCAACCGATCCAGAGCCTCCTGCCTCCGCGTGGGGTGGTCGGCGGCACGCACCGCGGCGGCGGCACGCCGCGCCAACTCGATCCGGCCCGCGGTAATGGTGACCGGATCGCGCAGGTCATGCGCGGCCAGGGCCAACAGCTCTCCCGGCTGAGCCGCTGTTTCAGCAGCCTCCTTCCGCCCCACCCCAACCGCGCCGCGCAGGGCGCCTGCCTCGTCGCGGAGCGGCGTGACCGTCCACCAGGTTCGTACTTCCGCGCCGCTTGGTCCCCGCAGAACCAATTCCACGTCGCGATGTCGAGTGCCGGTCCGTGCCGACCACCGCAACGGCAGCGCTTCCAACGAAGCGGGGAGCATGTCCGGCGAAGGGACCGCGCCCGCTCCGCCGGGTCCGCCTGTCGGCTGCTCGGGCGGGCCGACCATCGCCTGATCTGGGGTCCGCTCGGAGGGAGCGGGGGGCCACAGGAGTGCTCGCAAGGACGCATTCGCGTAGGTCAGCCCGCCCGCGTTGTCGCAAACCACGATCAGATCGACCATGGCATGGACCACGGCCCTCCAGTACTCGGCCGCGGGCATGAGCGCCGGATCGGTCGGCTCGGAAGTTAGATCCGCATAGTCATCGGCGCTGGGCCGCACGGTACCCAGCGCCAATTCTTTGGCAAGCCTGCGCAGGCTACCCCGCCGACCGGGATTGACCAGGGACCGTTTGACCAGGCGCACTCTCGCCACGTCCTCCATACCATAGAGGCGAATAGCGTTCGGCGAACGGCGCGGATGAATGAGGCCGGCCCGCTCCCAGGAGCGCAGTCGCGGCGGCGGCACGTCGGTGAGCGCCGCGATGTCGGCTATCAGTAAGAAGGTCTCGCCATGCGACGCCATGGGCCGAGGGGGTAACGCCGGGCTCTGGCTCACGGTTGTCTCTCGCAATCACTCCGAGGATCGGCTCGCGGGACATGCCTTGGCGATGAGACGGCTCTACACTACAACGACACCATTCAACTCATATGGCGAAGCATAACACGATGCCTCCCACGTAGCTAGAGATCGCTCGGTGTTGGGCGTACCGACGTTTTGTGGCAGGCCGGTCAACCAAGGGCGCGCTCCTAAAGTACGTGCTCCCCAGCGGGGCGCTGGTCAGCGGTGGTCCTGGTACCGCCTAGATCACAAAACTCCGGTGCGCCCGGGCGTGACTGCCGAGGTGCCGAGGCTGCAGGCGCCGAAACTCAATACGACAGTCGCGATCGAGGGCAGCCTAATGCTTGCGCACTACATCCGGTGCTGTTGCCTCGAAAGCTCCCAGGGACGACGCAAGGGGATCGGTCATGGGATCATATCCGCCTGCCTCGGCATGAACTGAGGGATCGGAAGCAGGCTGGACAGCTACCCGTCTAGGAATTTCGTCCAGCCATTGCTCAAGCAGATCCTCGGGCTTCTGCCCACGCGTCGCCGTGAGCGAAATGAGGGTCTGATAAGTTTCATCGGAGATCTCAAACGTGTGGCTCATGATGCACCTCTCGGATTGCTCTTTGCGGGGTACCATGCCGCCATATCCCGGCGTCAGCCTAGCCGGGCCGGCCTTACCATGCCGGAAATAAAGGCTCCGGACCATGACCAACTCTTCTATTCACTGCCGGACGCCGGCACCTCTTTCCCGGCCGGCGTTCGCAAGAAGCGCCGCAGCAGTGCCTCCAGATCCGCCAGGTAAAATGGTTTGCGCAGGATCACATCGGCGCCCGCCGCGCGAGCGCGGACAATGTTCGCGGCCGTGATCAAGATAATCGGCGGCGGTTCGCCCGCCCTGGATATGCCGGCGCGCAAGGCCCGGATCAGCGTCGCGCCGTCCAGGTGCGGGATCATAAGGTCGGTGATCACGAGGGCCGGCTTCCGGGTGCGGGCCAGTTCCAGCGCCTGCCTTCCATTCAGAGCGACCATGGGTGTATAGCCAGCTTCCCGTACGATGAAGGAAATAGTTTCAGCGAGCGGCTCTTCATCCTCGACAATGAGGACCAGCGACGAATCAAGCGTGCTCGGCAATCTCGGCTCGGGTGATAGTTCACTCACGATGGGCCTTCCGGCGGATGCTCCGCCCGCGTGCGCCGACCACGTGCATGGCGAGTGCGCCCAGCCTGTAGACCGGCGGCGCCGGCGAGCGGACTGGACCGATACTCACCCTCCGCTCGCGTGATGCCCGCCAAAACGCCGGCATCGCTCTCGAACGGCGCTCGCACCTCCATGCCGGCGGGCGAGGTGATCGTAAACTCGCGCAAAGTAAGGTCGTGGGCGGAGAAGCGCATTTTCAGCACGGAGAGCACGCGGTAGAAGTGCTCGCGATAAATCACACCCTGCAACCAGAGGATGTTCTCGGCGACGCCCGAGCTCATATCCGTCTCCAGTTCCAGATCGGTGGCGGCGATTACGCCGGTCTCTTTGGTAAACAGCGCGGTAACCTGCCGTGCCTGCAATGCCACGACCAGCGCCGAAAGGTAGTTCTGGACCCGCTGCGGCGTACTGCCCTCACTGACGGCGCGTTCGATAACGGCAATACTATCTACCACCAGTCGACGGGCACCCGTGCGGTCCAGCGTACGCAGCAACTGGTCGGCCAGGGCATCGGCATCCAGTTCAACCGGGGGATAATGGAGGAGGGTTAGTCCTCCTCCGGGCTGTATGGCAGCCCGAAAATCCTGCCCCAGATTAAAGGCGTCGGCCTTGAGCAGGAGTTGCCGACGGTCCTCATGGAATCCTAAGAAGACCACCGGCTCACCGGCCCGAATGCCCGCCAGGGCGAAGTGCACCCCCAGCAAGGTTTTGCCCGTGCCCCCGCTGCCGATGACCACCGTGGTGGTCGCTTGGGTGAGGCCGCCCGTCAGCAACTCATCGAGGGCGGGCAGATCGAACGAGGCCCGTTCAGCCGGAGCGGCCTGTGACGGCGATGCGGCATCTTCGCCGGCGGAATCCGGCATGGTTAAGGGCATCGTCGCCTGCACCACTCGCGCCTCCAGCCGAGGAGAGACCACGAGTCCCGCCCTACCGAGCTCCAACCCATGCAGGCCGGAGAGCGGCGTGGCGCCGCGCGCCTTGACCACTTCCAGCCTGCGTCGCTGGCGCTCATCATGCACGCTGAAATGCATACCGATGATCGTGTCGGCGGTAGTCGCCTCGGGAAAAAATTGCGGATCGCGGATCTCGGCTTCGGTGGTGATGATCGTGGTAACTCCTCGAATGCTCAAGGTTGTGCCGATATCGAACAGAAACTGCCGCCCCGCCAATGGATCGGCGGCTACGGCGCGCAGACCGCTAAAGCCGTCCAGCACGACCAGGCTTCCTTGCGCCTCTCGCGCCATCGCAATCACTTCGTCGGCCATCTCACTCAGCCCCGAGGAAAGGAATGGCTGCAGACTGAGCACCTTCACCTGATCGCCGATCAGCGCCGGATCAAAAAAATCATAGCTGCGCAGATGTGAGAGAAGCTTGCTGGTGGGTTCGGAGAGCGCCGTAAGGATCAACACCTGCCGATCGGCCCGCGCGGCGGCAAAGGCTATCTGTAGGGCCAGCGTGGTCTTACCGGAGCCGGGCGGCCCCACGATAATGGTAAGCGTGCCGCGCCTCAGCCCACCCCCCAATATGAAATCCAGGTTGGGCACGCCGGTCGGATCCAGGGGCAATACGGCCTCCTCGATAATCGTGCTCGCTGCTACCAGTTGGTCCTCGTACATTCCTGATCTATCCCTCGCTATGGTCCGCCGGAACAGCACGCGCGTCCAGGACGGCGCCGGCTGAATCAAACGGCGCGGGCAGGGAGGCGAGCGGAAGCACCACGGCCATGACCGTCCCGTGCTCTCCGTCTCCGGCTGCTCCGTGCTCCGCCATGGGCCTACTGCGCTCCACCCAGATGTGGCCGCCGTGGGCCTCTACAACTGCCCGGCTGGTATACAGGCCCAGGCCGGTACCGCGGATTTGCCGGGCAATCCCTCGGGCGCGCCAGAAGCGATCGAACACGCGAGGGATCCCGTCGGCGGGTATGCCCAACCCCGTGTCCTTCACCCGAATCACCACCCAACCGGGCGCGGGCGCGCCGGCCACGCGCATTGGATGATTGGCGGCGGCCGGAAGGATCGGCAACGATGTCGCCGGCTCCAGTTGCATCGTGATGGAACCGCCATCCGGCGAATACTTCACGGCGTTGCCGAGCAGGTTATCGAACACCTGGCGCAAGCGAATGGGATCGCCCACGACCAGCAGAGGGGTCGAGGGTGCCTCCAGGGTGAATTCGTGATGTGAAGTATGCTCCCGAGCATGCTCTACGGCCTGCCGCGCCAACTGAGTAAGCGCCACGCCGCCGGGATCCATCTGTTGCACCAGGACGCCGTGCGCCGCGGCGGAAGCATCGAGCATCGTACCCATCATTTGCACGAGATCGATCGTACTCAGCATCGCTGCCGCAAGATGCTGATCCAGCCGATCCCTGGCCTCTTCCCTTGCCGAGGAGGTGGCAGCGACACGGAGCATGTCCACCACGCGGCGCGCCAGATCGATCCTCCCCAAAATAACAGTGGCCGGGCTGCGCAAATCGTGCGCCGCCATGCCCAACAACTCGCCGGGCTGCATTGATTCCTCGAGCGGCGCCTGTCGCCCCACTCCCACCGCGCCGCGCAATACGCCTTCCTCATCACGAAGCGGGGTCACGGTCCACAACGTCCTTACCTCGGCGTCGGTTGATCCCAGTGCCTGCAGTGCCACGTCACGGTGTTGGGTACCGGTCAGGGCCGACCATCTCAGGGGCAGCGCATCCAGCACCGGGGGCAGCGTGGTTGGGGTCGGAGGCGCGGCGCCCGCACCGCACCGCTCATCGCTCGGCGCGGGCGGCACGGTCGCGGCGTCGACCGGCAACAGCGCCCGCAATGCCGCATTCGCATAGGTCATCCTGCCCTCCGTGTCGCAAACCACTACCAGATCAGGCAGAGCGGCGACCACGGCTCCCCAGTACTGGGCCGCGGTTAGGGGAGCGGGTTCGGTCGCGACCGCCACCAGTCCCTCATAATCCAGGGGACCAGGGGCCAGGGTGCCGCCGGCCAGTTCTTTGGCCAGACGACGCAGGCTGCCCCGGCGACCGGGATTCACGAGGGTGCGCTTGATCAAGCGCACCCTCGCCACATCCTCGATGCCGTAGAGGCGAACGGCATTCGGGGAGCGGCGGGGATGGATGAGGCCGGCCTGCTCCCACGAGCGCAATTGCGGAGGTGGCACGCCGGTGAGCGCCGCGACATCGGCGATCAGGAAATGGATGTCATCCCGCCCCTCCGGTGCGGGATGGGAAGGAACCGGCGCGCATTGCCTCACGGTCGTTGCTCCCCGTTCCCTGAAGGGGACGGGGCTCGCCCGAATAGGGGTCGTCGATATAGCGGCACTCGGCTCCCATGACTATATTCAAGCAATATAGCCGGATTATAGCAGGCTCCTGGACATTTAGCTATAGGGTATTCAGTGCAACCTTTAGCGTTGCCCGCCGACGCACTATTGAATAGCGACGATATGCACGGTGCGCACGCCGGAGGGGGCGCGAACGTCAACCATATCACCCACTTTGTGGTTCAACAGCGCGCGTCCCATTGGCGATTCATGGGAGATGCGGCCCTGAGCAGGCGATGATTCCAGGGGGCCGACGATGGTATAAGTATCCTGATCCCCATCCTGCTCAATGGTGACACGGGCCCCTAACTGGACCAGGCCGGCAGTGGGATTGGTGATCAGTACGGCGTTGCGCCGAAAGTGTTCGAGGGCCGCGATTCGTCCCTCCAGGAGGGCCTGCTCCTCCTTGGCGTGATCGTAGGCCGCGTTTTCGGAGAGGTCGCCATCGTCCGCCGCCGCGCCGATCTGGGCCGCGATTTCCGCGCGTCGCACGGTAGTCAGGTGGGCGTATTCCACTTCGATTTGAGCACGGCCTTCAGCGGTAAGCGGTACGGGTTTGCTATTCATCGCTTCTCATTCTCCAAGTCCTCACCGCGACCATGCAGCCAGCTTTGGTGTTCAACATCAATACGATCCAACTCCGCGCGCAACTCCACGGCGCGCTCCCGCGCCACCACCAGGCGTGCCGCGCGGTCAAGCCCGGTCGGCCGGGGTGGGCGTGCATGCCGTTGTTCGGCCGCCTGGCGCGCCATAGTCAGTCCGCGCATGTGCGCCCGTCGTTCGGCGGCGCAATCGGCGCCGTTCCGGGTGACGCACTCACCAAGCAGTGTCTCCTGTCGATGATCGCCGGCATCGAGCGTATATCGATCTTCTTTCATTTCGCTCCTTCAGCAAAGTCAGGGCAGGCCGCACGGCCGCTCGGCGTCCTGGGGTGAGAGCACACCCGATTGGTGAACTAGCCACGAAAGGACTGGCCGGCCAACGCCAACGTAGGATGGATTCACCGCGCTTCAGCGGGGCTCCTGGGCGAGGCGGGAAACTACACGCCGACCAACTGCCTTGACTCGCCGCGAGAAGGCATGCATCGGTAATCCTCTTCGGCGGCGACGGGGAGGGGCTGACCGCCCCTTCTCTGCTTAAAAGTATACCAGAACGGCCAGGCCCCAAGCATTAACCCTGAAGAGGCGAAGAGGGTGGGTGTGACTGGGGATTGATACGGTTGGCGAAACCGTCTGGGCGCGCGAGCATCTTGCTCGTCCCCGTCGCCGGCAGTAACGAGGACGAGCCGGGGACCCGCTCGGGGCACCCACCGCAGTGGGTCGCGGCTCGCGCTCCCAGTGCGTTGCCTTAGATCTCCGTCCAGTGCCAGTCACGAATCTCGGGCGCGTCCTCAAGATGCTCGCGGGAGTAGGCCACGGCCTTGGTGATCAAGGACTCCAGGCCGGCGATCAACTCCGGCGATCCCGGCCGTTCACTGCCCGCGCGGTTGAGCGCTTCAATGGCGAGGTGATAACGGCTCATGCGGTTGAGCACGACCATATCGAACGGCGTGGTGGTGGTGCCCTGTTCGTTGAAGCCGCGCACATGGAACCGCTCGGCATTTACCCTCCCATGCACGATTTCGTGGATCGCCCGCTGATAGCCGTGAAAGGCGAACACGATCGGCTTATCCGCCGTGAAAAGCTCCACGAAGGCCGTGGCGTTCATGCCGTGGGGATGCTGATCGGGCGGGAACAGCGTCATCAAATCCACCACGTTGACCACGCGCACCTTGAGATCGGGCGCGTGCGTGCGGAGCCAGTGCGCCGCGGCCAGGGTCTCCAGGGTGGGGATGTCGCCGGCGCAGGCCAGCACCACGTCCGGCTCCGCCCCGTTATCGGTACTCGCCCACTCCCAGATCGAGGCGCCGCGCCCGCAGTGCGCGACGGCTGCCTCCATATTCAGATACTGCAGTTGGGGTTGCTTATCGATCACGATCAGGTTCACATAATCCCGGCTGCGCAGGCAGTGGTCGGCGACCGAGAGCAGACAGTTCGCGTCCGGCGGCAGATAAATGCGCGCCACGGTGCCTCGCTTGGACAGCATGACGTCGATCAGACCCGGCCCCTGGTGACTGAAGCCGTTGTGATCGTTGCGCCAGCAGGTCGAGGTGAGCAGGATGTTGAGCGAGGAAATAGGCTCCCGCCACGACAAGCCGCGTGCTTCTTGCAGCCACTTGGTATGCTGTACGGTCATCGAGGCCGAGACCATGGCGAACGACTCATAGGTCACATATATCCCGTGACGCCCGGTCAAGGTATAGCCCTCGAGCCAGCCCTCGCAGTTGTGCTCGCTCAGCACCTCCATCACTCTGCCGTCCGCCGAGACGTGGTCGTCGATGCTGATCGTCTTGCCGACGAAACAGCGATTCTCAACTTCAAACACATTGCCCAGACGATTAGAGTTGGCTTCATCTGGACTGAACAGTCTGAAATCGGCCTGCGCGGCATTCCGCGTGTACAGGTCACGGAGCAGCGTACCGAGCACGCGGGTAGACTCATGACGCTCGGCGCCGGGTTGGGGAATGGGGATCGCGTAGTCCTGGAAACGCGGCAAGTCGAGATCGACCAGGACTTTTCCGCCATTGGCGTGCGGATTGGCCCCCATGCGCCGATCGCCCGTGGGGGCGAGCGCGGCGAGCGAAGGGATCAAGGCGCCGTTCCGGTCAAAGAGTTCCTCCGGATTATAGCTTCGCATCCATGCCTCGAGCAGTTTGAGATGCTCCGGATTGGATCGCACATTGGCCAGGGGCACCTGGTGGGCGCGGAACGTCCCTTCCACGGGCAGGCCGTCCACCACTTTTGGCCCGGTCCATCCTTTCGGTGTCCGAAGGACGATCGCCGGCCAACGGGGCCGGCCTGAGAACCCATGAGCGCGGGCCTCCTCCTGAATGGCGCGAATCCTGGCGTAGCAAGTGTCCAGGGTGGCAGCGAACAGTTGGTGCGCCCGCATGGGATCGTCCGCCTCCACGAAATGGACCTCGTAGCCGTTCCCCTCGATCACGGCGCGCACATCCTCATCGCTCGCCCGGCCGAGCACGGTGGGATTCCCGATCTTATAGCCGTTGAGATGGAGGATGGGAAGGACGGCGCCGTCGCGGATCGGATTGAGAAAGCTCGTTCCCTTCCACGAGCCGGCCAGGGGGCCGGTCTCCGCCTCGCCGTCCCCCACCACGGCGACGGCAAGCAGATCGGGATTGTCAAAGACGGCGCCGAATGCATGGACCAACACATAGCCGAGTTCGCCGCCTTCATGGATCGATCCCGGGGTAGGCACGCTGACATGGCTGGGAATACCGCCGGGCGTGGAGAACTGGCGGAATAGTTGGTGCATGCCCTCCGTATCGCGGCTAATGCGCGGATAGATTTCCGAATAGGTCCCCTCGAGGTAGACGTTCGCCACCACGGCCGGCCCGCCGTGTCCCGGTCCGGCCAGATAGATGGCGTTGACGTCATGCTCGACGATCAGGCGATTCATATGCACATAGATGAAGCTTAGACCGGGCGAGGTACCCCAATGGCCGAGCAGGCGCGGCTTGATGTGCTCCGGGCGCAAGGGGACGCGGAGCAGCGGATTGTCCTGGAGGTAGATCTGGCCGATGGTCAGGTAGTTGGCGGCTTGCCAGTAGCGCTGCAGGCGATCGAGCAAATCGTCGTCCAGGGGCCCCTTCACGGGCTCCGGGGACGGGATAGGGGTGGTGCGGGCAGCATCGACGGTGCTGGAAATGCTGAGGTCAAATTGATACATCGGCTCCTCCTTCTTGCCGCGGCAGATCATAGGTGTGTTCGGCAATCATCACGTCCTCGTCCGTCGCCATGACCCGGATGGTCACCGGCGCGCCGTCCTCTGAGATGATCGGGGCATGACGGGCGTTGCGCTCGGGGTCGAGGCGGAGACCGAGAAACGTCATGTCGGCACAGATGCGTTCGCGAACCACCGCCGCGTGCTCCCCGATTCCTCCGGTAAAGACCAGGGTATCCAGTCCGTCCAGAGCGGCGGCCAGAGCGCCGAGGAACTTCCTGGCCTGGTAGCAGAAAAGGTCGATTGCCTCGCTCGCTCGTATGTCATCCTTCGCTTTGTCGAGCAAGTCGCGCATATCGCCGCTCGTCCCGGAGAGGCCGAGCAAGCCGGCTTGCCGGTTGATCAGCGTACTGAGCGCGGCGGCGTCCATGCCCCGGCCTTGCAGTAGGTAGAGCAGCACGCCCGGATCGAGGTCGCCGGGACG
>JAICHN010000085.1 GCA_025924845.1 Chloroflexota bacterium
AAGAGTGGTCGCGGGCACCGCGTTGGTACTGGCAGGGTCGACATGATGGAGGTGACGCTCCTTTCCCTACGAAATCGGCCGGGGGACGCCGGCGGGCGGTGCTGCGCCTACAGTGTGGTACGATGCTTGCCCGCCGTTCGTCCCATCCCTACCCTACGAATACCTAGCCGGTGATCGTGTACTGCAGAGTTCCGCTGTAGGAACCGGGCTCCAAGGAGAGGCCGGCGGCCGGTGTGATAGTGTTGTCATTGCTGCTGCCATCGCCCTGGGTGTAGCTGCCCTTATCGCCGCCAGGCGCCGTTAAGGTAGCCTTGGGAGTAGACAGGGTGATGCCCGGCGTGTCATCGGATGATCCGCTAAAGGATCCGGAAGCACCGCGTACCATGTCGGTGATCGAACCGCCAGTTGTGCTTGCGAATATGGTGGAGGTCGTCAATGCCATATTGGCAAAGGAGAGGCAGTTGGTGCTGCCGAGGACGCAAGTACTCGGCGCCGTAGTGGGCACGAGGTCCGTCATGGCCGCGGTGACGTTCCACGATATTGAATCATTGAGATTGTTGATGAAGCTCAGTTGTCCTAGATCCGCCGAGTCAGGATAGTTCCAGGAGACCGTGCTGCTCACGGTGCTGACCGTCAGTATCCCGGTGAGCGGGACGGTCATGGTCAGGGTTTGCGTGCTGGTGGGGTTCCCTGCGGCCAGGGCGTGGTCACCGTGCGCCAACGGCGCGACAATCAGCATCAGCGTGGTGAGCAAAGTGCTCATGAGTACACGAACAGGCCTATGACCTGCCATTAATTTCCTCCTGCTTTCATCGACGCGGCGCGCGATCCGGCTGGGTCGGCAGGGTCGCCGCACCTGCCCCTAAGTGAGAGGATCGGCCGGCACGGAGTGCGTCGCTCTTCGCCGCCCTCCTTTCCCAAGTCGCACCGTAGCCGCATCAATGTCGTTCGCCGAATCAGGATCATTGTGTCCGACGTCGCCTACCCTGCACAGGAAGTTCACCCACGCAATAGGCACGCAATGATCCCGAAAAGCACCGGCCTGGTCGGTCGATGCCGCTCAGAGAGGGCGCCGACTAGGGCCGGCGGCGCTTTCAGGTACGAGATCGGCCATGCCGCCCGCGCCCGCGGCATGGCCGATCTCGTTTACCCCAAACCGGCCGAGGCGTCGCCGTGCAGGCGCGGCGACAACGCGACGGCGGCCGTGGCATCGAGGAGAAAGCAGAGTTCACCATCCGTGGGATCGATCAACTGGGACGGCAAGGTCTCCGGCTGCCGCGGACCCTCCAGCACCGCTTTGAGGACCGCGGCCTTGCCGCCGCCGGTGACCAGAAACCACACCCGCGCCGCATGATTGATCACGGGCAGGGTAAGGGTGATCCGCGTGGTGTTCATTTTGGGTACCGGATTGGCCGCTACCAGGGCCTTCCGCTCGTCCAGCGCCGGTGAATGAGGGAATAGCGATGCGGTGTGCCCATCCTCGCCCATGCCGAGCAGAATCAAATCGAAGCGAGGAAGAGTATCGAGATTCCCGATTTGGAAGACCCTCCGCAGGTCTTCGGCATAGGCGACGGCAACCGTCGCGGCATTGGGCAACTCGGCCGGAATGCGATGGACGTTCGCGGCGGGAATGGGCACATGCGACAACAGGGCCTCATTGGCCATTCTAAAATTACTATCCGGGTCGTCCGGGGGCACATGGCGCTCATCGCCCCAGAACACGTGGACATCCTCCCAGGGGATCTCCGTTGCCAGGGCGGGAGCGGCAAGCAGTTGGTAGAGGCTGCGCGGCGTGCCGCCGCCGGAAAGCGCGATGGTGCAGATACCGTTCGCCGCCACGCAGGCATGCGCCACATCGACAATACCGGTAGCGACCGTGTGCAGCAGTTCGTCGATCGTCCGCGAGATCAAAATCCGCGCGCCGGCGGGATCGGTCGGTAAATCCGAGGCATTGCTGGTGGTCATGCTTTGCTTACCTCTATCCATGCTCCCATTTTCACGGGCGACTGCAACGAGCGACTCACCATTCGGGAATCGCTGATCCGCCGTCCACCTCTCCGGTTGGCCGTGGTTGATCCCTGGAGAACATCGTACGGCATGACACTGATCATCGCGCAAACGGCCTTGACTCGGCAATGGTGGGATTAGGTTAAGGTTGGATGACGATCTTTATCACGTCGGGGGCCCTGCTTTCGATCAGGGCCAGCGCCTCGCCTAACCGGCTAAGTGGCAGCACATGGCCAATCAGCGGCCCAGTGCGCAAGCGGCCGGCGCCGAGCAAGGCCACGGTACTTGGCCAGGCGTTTGGACTGCCCAGCGAGCCGATCAGCGATAGCTCGCGCGTGACCAGCCGATCCAGATCGAGGGCGGGACGCCGTCCGCCACATACACCCACCACGCCGATCCGCCCGCCGGGCGCGGCAAGTTCGACGGCAAGATCCATAGCGGCCGGATTCCCAGTGGCGTCGATCACTACCGTGGGACCGCCTCCAGTCAAGGCGCGGACCACGGGGCCGACCCTGGGGTCCCCCGGATCGAAGGTGTGCGTGAATCCCAATTCATTCGCCAGCGCCAGTCGTTGGGAACGTGGATCGAGCAGCAGCACGGCACTCGCCCCGTAGATACGCGCCATCTGAGCAGTCAGCAGGCCGATCGGGCCGGCGCCCAGCACGGCCACACTGTCGCGAGCGGTCACGCCCGCCCTATACATGACGTGATTTGCCACGGCGCTGGGCTCGATCAGACACGCTTCCAGCAGAGGAATGGCTGGATCGACCCGGTGGAGAAAGGAGGCGGGGAAGGCCAGCAATTCGGCGAACGCGCCGTCGCGATTCAAAATGCCCGTCTCGGTGCGATCAGGGCAAAGCTGATGGCGGCCGCCAAGGCACAGCGCGCAGGCGCGGCAGCCCATCCCGCATTCGCCGGTCACATGCTCGCCGATTGCGAACTCGCGCACTCCTTCACCCAGCCCGACAATCTCGCCCGCCCACTCGTGGCCCGGAATCACTGGGTAGCGGGCCAGGCCGCTGGTGAAATAGGAGAGCGTACCGTGATATATTTCCAGATCGGTAGCGCAAATACCGACCGCGCCGATTCGCACCAGCACCTCGCCCGGTCCCGGTTCGGGATCGGCGAGATTCCCGATACGGAGATCGCCTGGACCTTCAAACCACGCTGCTTGCATGACGGATTCTCCTTGGCGCCGGTATACGCCTATGTCGAGACGTCTTCGTCCCACGCCGGCACGTCCGGGCTATCCTCCGGCGCGACCAACTTCCGATAGAGCGCCTCCTGCCGGACTGCCTCCGCCCTGTAGCATGCGGTGTGGCCGCGTCTGGGATGGTAGACGGTACCCAGGGGCGCGGGCAAGGCGGAGAGGTTGCGAATGGCCCCCAACGCTTCCAGGGCGAGCAGGGCGGCGCCGCGGCTGGATGCCTCCGGTACGGCGGAAGCGGTGACCGAGGCGCCCAGGGCATCGGCCATGATCTGGAGCCACGCAGGTGAGTGAAGAAGCGCGCCACCGCTCGCCGTCACCGGACCAATGTGACGACTTGTCTCCTTAAGCAAGGCATGGATTAGGGCAAAACGATTGGCCACCGTCTCATAGCCGGCCCGCACGATCTCGGCCGGGCTGGTATGCAGGCCAAGCCCGGCGATTACGGCGCGGGCGCGGGGCTTCCAGCCGGGGCTCCGTTCCCCGGCCAGAAAGGGCAGGAGGGTCAAACCATGGCCGGCGGGCGGAAGGGCCGCCACCACTTTCTCCATCTCCGCATGATCTTCCGGCACGCGCAGCGTGGCGCGGAGCCAATCGATTAGGTTACCGCCATTGCTGAGCGCGCCCCCGATCACGACGCGACGCGCGTCGACGCGGTAGCAGAATAAGTGCGATGGGATGGCCAGGTTGCGGTCGGAGCGGACCACGCGCATCGCCCCGGAGGTGCCCACCATCAGCGCCGGCCGATCGCCGGTCACGCAGCCGGCGCCGATATTGCTGGTCGCCCCGTCGCCCCAGCCGGGGAACCAGGGGACATGGGCCAGGGCGGGCCAGCGCCGCGCATAGGCCGGGCGGAGGTCGCGGTGCGGTTCGTCGCTGAGTGTGGGCAACTGGTCCGGGTCGAGCGGAATAGCCTGCAACACGGCGCTATCCCATTGGCACGTGTGTTGGTCCAGCAGACCGCTCCCCGAAGCCATGGAGATGCTGGTTGTGCAATGGCCGAAGTAGCGCAGGCCAAGCAGGTCGGCGAAGGAAAGCCAGTGTCGCACGCGAGCGCGCGTTGACGAAGAGAGCGGCGCCCGAGGACCGTCGTCTTGCAGCCAACGCAACTTGGCGGGCAGATAGCTGGGGTGGAGAACGGCGCCCGTCCGCGCATGCATCGCGGTCGGATCGAGGTCGGCCCTCAGCGCATCGGCGGCGGCGGCGGCGCGCGTATCGGCCCAGGTGTACACGGGGGTAAGGGGCACCCCCGAAGCACTCACACCGACCACGTTGTGCCAGAAAGTATCGGGCGCCACGGCGGCAATCCGGCTCGCTAACGGGCCGGCGCGATGCAGCACCTCATCAATGCAGTCCTCGAGGAGAGCCACCATGGGGCGGGCGTCGGTCTCCACCCCTCCATCGGCGGTTTCACGCATGGCGTGCAGTTGCTGATCGGCCACGCCTTCCACCGCGTGCCCCCGCGCGTCGTAGAGCAGGGCGCGTACGGAGGAAGTGCCGACATCAAGGGCAAGGATCAACGGCGGCTCAGCCTGAGCGCGAGAGACGGCGCCAGGGCCGGCAGCCATATACCGCATATCCCTTCACACGAGGCACGCGGCATGTCGCCGCGGACCCATCCCCAGTTTAGCAGGAAGAGTGGATCTCGCTCATCCGGTGAGCGTCTTTGAACCTACCACCGTTTTGGGACAGGCTGCCCCATCCTGGAGGCGCGGATATGGGAGCGCGGGGCGGCTGCGAATTGAGGTTTCCATACGGTAAACTACACCTCGTGGCAGGCGGTTGTAGCTATCCACGGGTCAAAGGCACCCCATCGCCGGCTCGCGCGGCCCGATTCTACGCCGACCCGCATGTCTTTCGGAACCGGTCGTAAAGGGGGGATAGCCGTGGCAGGGTTGTGCAACAGTGGCCGACATCCTGAAGTCTGGGTGTCGCCGACATGAGTGCCGCGCGGACTTACCTACAAGAGATCCGGGATCTGCTCGACCGCCTGGAGCATACCCAGATGGAGGCGATCGAGCGGGCCGGCATGCTGTGTGCCGACGCCTTGATGGCCGGCAGGCGGATCTACGTCAGTCCCAAAGGTACCCACTCCATCCACACCGAAGTTACCCATCGCGCGGGCGGCTTGATCGGCCCCGCAATCCTCAGTGAGGATGCCGCCGAGCTACGGGCCGGAGATGTGGTGATCATCGGCACCAACGCGGGCTTTGACGCATCGACCGTAGGACTGGCCCTACGTTGCCGCGAATTGGGCGTACGTACCATCGCCATCACCACCGTTGTCTTCGAGCAGGGCATTGAGTCAGCCGACCCCAGCGGCAAGACCCTCCACGAGGTGGTAGATATCCCCATCGATCAGGGCGGCGTACTCGGGGACGCGCTCCTGAAGTTCCCGGAACTGGACGTGCCGATCATCCCGCCCAGCGGCATCCTTTGCGTGACCGCTATCTGGATGGTCTTTGCCGCCGCGGCCGAGCGCCTGATCGCCGCCGGCAACCCACCCTTGGTCTACCAGGCCATCCAGTTACCGGGCGCGACCGAGCGCAACGCACGGTACGAGGCCGAAGCCGGCCGCGCGGGTGTCGGCTATGGGAAGCCATACACAGCCTGAACATTGACTGAGCCGCCGGTTCGAACCGGCGGCTCAGTCAATGTTCAGGCCATGAATTACCCGGCGATACTGTTGACAGTGCTCAGGGATCGCTGTAGAATCAGCGAATTATTGAAAACCCTTTTCGCTTCGTGAAATCTCGGATCCAGGCCGACCGGCGTCGCGCGTCCGTATTTGGGCATGCATCGCATGATGAGGACGATCGAGATGAGTATGCAGGGGCAGGGCAAGGGCCGCTATACCATCCGCGTGGTAGAACGCGCGATCGATGTGCTTCGGTTACTCTCCGATGGCCAACCGCGCCAGCTGGCCCAGGTAAGCGGCGGAGTTGGGCTGCATAGCAGCACCACCTTTCGCGTACTGGCAACTCTGGCCCGCCGTAACCTGGTTGAGCGCGACGAGCAGACCGGCCAGTATAGCCTGGGCCTCGCCACCCTCGAACTGGCACGGGCCTATCAGGATACCAACTATCTGCGCCGCATCGCCCTGCCGATGCTTCAGCGCTTGCGGGACGACACCGGCGAAACGGTCCACCTCGCCGTGTTGGAGAACATGGATGTGGTCTACCTCGATAAGCAGCAAAGTTTCCGCGCCGTGGGGATCATGTCGTCGCGGGTCGGTGTACGACTCCCGGCGTACTGCACTGGGCTGGGCAAGGTGTTATTGGCTTTCACCGATCGGGCGCGGGTCGCCGACTATCTGGCGTCCAGCCGGTTACCGCGGCTGACCGAGACGACGATCACCGAAGGTGAGGCGCTGCTGCGCGAGCTGGATCAGATCCGGAACCGAGGTTACGGGTTCGATCGCGGCGAGCGGGAAGCGGAGATCCGCTGCATCGCCGCCCCGATCATCGGCCCACGAGGTGAACCGCGGGCCGCGATGAGCGTCGCCGGCCCGGCCAGCCGCATGGAGCCGCTGGAGACGAATAGCAGGCTGATTGACCAGGTAGTCTCCGCCGCGCGCGCCGTCTCCGCCGCGCTCGGCTATCGGCCGGAATCCCAATCGTATGCACAGGATGCGTAGCGCGGCAAAGGAGGTGAATGCGAAGAGACGAGACTTTCAGCACCGACCATATAGGGACGCGAGCCTGCACTCATGTACTGCTGTCTCTGCTGAGGATGAAAATACGGGCGGTTGGCCGTCTATCGGTCAACGTAGGATTGACTAGCCGAAAACGTCGAAAAAGGAGAAATCAGATGGCTGCTTCCTCGGATCGGCAAACCCCTATTCCGATGAGCACGACCGACCAGGCCCCGGCAACGGCGGAGACACCGCGCAGCCGACTCTCCCGACGCACCCTCCTCAAGGCCGCCGGCGCCGGCACGGCCGCGCTCGCGGTTGGGAACGCCGCCGACATGGTCCGCGCCGCGCCAGCCCAGATTCGGCAATCCGCCTCGATCAAATTGACCATGTGGACCCAGTTCCCGGAGTTGCGGCCGGGCTTCCAGAAGATCTTCGACGCTTTCAAGAAGGACTTTCCGGACATCACGATCTCCCAGGTGCCCAAGCCCGCGCAGCAGTATCAGCAGATCTTCAACACCGCGCTGGCCGCCGGTGAGTTGCCCGACATCTTTATGATTCCCAGCGCGGCGCAGGTTCCCACCATCGCGAAAGCGGGCCAGTTGCTTGATCTGACCAACCACGTGCCGAGCATCAACAAGGAGATGCAGATCGCCCGCGACGTCAGCTTCGTGGACGGCAAGCTCTACGACGTGGTCTGGGGCCGCTATACGGTCACCATGATGTATAACAAGAAGATGTTGGCGAAGTTCGGCCTCAAGCCGCCCGCGACCTGGGACGAGTGGAAGGCCCAGTGCGCGAAGATCAAGAAGGCCAACACCATTCCGATCTCCATGGCCGGCGACGGCTCGATCGATGCCTTCTGGTTTACCGAGCTGGCTTCCGCTGCCCTGGGCAATGCCGGCTATAACGCCCTGGCGGCAGGCAAGAAGAAGTTCACGGACCGCGAGTTGCAGCAGACCATGCAGTTCGTGCTCGATATGGTGCCCTACTATCAGCCCGGCTTCCTCGCCACCAAGTATGTCGACTCCAAGGCACTCTTCGCGACCGAGAAGGTGGTCTATTTCGAGGCGGGCACGGCGGACGTACCGGGCTTCCGCAGTATCAATCCGAACCTGGATATCGGCATCTTCGCCTTCCCGCCTCCCAGCAAAACGGAGGGCCGAGCCTCCACGCTCTCCGGCCTGAGCGTGACGGTGGGCGGCAATCCCAACGTCTCCGCCGCCAATAAAGATGCCATCTACAAGTTCCAGAACTGGTGCCTCAGTCCCAAGGGGGCTACTCTCTGTTGCCAGGCGATCAATATCACGCCGGTGGTCAAGGGGTTGGTGCTGCCCGGCGATCCGGTACTGCAACAGATGATCAAGGTTTCGCAGAACGATCATCACGTCTGGTATGAGATACCGACCCTCGCCCCCGGTTTCAATATCTGGGCCACCGAGGGCCAGGGCGTCTTCACCGGTCGCCTCACCTCCATGCAATTGCTCCAGCTGATGCAGAAGCAGTCCGACGCGGCGGCGAAGAGCTCGTAAGCACTTGCGGCGCCCAGCAGGGATCCGGCTCATGGACGGTAGGCCGTCCATGAGCCGGAGGGCATGTGAGAAGGGCGTGGCGTGGTTCTTCTCGCAATGCCCAGGTACACCTATCGTCGGCACCGTGCCGGATTGGAGTTAAAGCCGAGATGAGCCGGAACGCGCGGCGGTCGGACCTTAGCGGAGTCGAGCGCCTCAGCGGCGGCACGGACAGCCGTCATGGCACCAGGGGTGGACGGCGCATTCCAGTGTATCTATGGTTCGTGCTGCCTGGTCTGGCGCTCTACCTCCTGTTCTTCATCGGGCCCATGTTCGCCGCCTTCCGCTACAGCTTCACCAATTGGCCGGGCATTGGCAACACGCAGACCTTCATCGGACTGAAGAATTTCAGCGATGCCCTCACCGATTACCAACTCTGGCGCAGCTTGCTGCACAATCTCTATTTCTTTGTCCTGATCTTCATCCTGCAAAATACCATCGGTCTCGGTCTGGCGCTGCTGCTGAACTCCCGCCTGCCCGGCCACCAGATCCACCGTACGGTGCTCTACATCCCGGCCATCCTCTCCCTGGTCGTCACCGGCTTCATCTGGGAATTGATGCTTAGCCCGCAGATCGGTTTGGTCAACCCAACCCTCAAGAATATGGGCCTGGGCGGCTTGCAGCAGGTCTGGTTGGGCGATCCCAGTATCAGCCTACCGGTGGTGATCCTGGTCCAGGCATGGCAGTGGATGGGCGTGCCCATGGTGGTCTACCTGGCCGGCCTGCAGTCGATACCGCACGAACTTACCGAAGCGGCAATGATCGACGGCGCGAACAAGTGGCAGGTGCTGGTGCGAGTCACCTTCCCGCTCCTCGCGGCTCCGTTCACCACCCTGACCATCTTCTGTTTCATCGTGATGTTCAGGGTCTTCGACATCGTCTACGTGATGGAAGGGCCGCTTGGTGAACCGGACGGCTCGACCTCGACCCTGGGCACCCTGATCATCCAGTATGCATTCGGGGGGCTGGGCGGCAACGCCAACGTTATGCCGGAGATGAGTTACGCCATGGCGATCGGTGTCCTAAGTTTCATCTTTCTAGGCGGAGTCTCGGGGATTGCCATGCTCCTGCTGCGTCGCCGTGAGGTCGCATTCTGATGGAAGAAGCTCTCTCCCCCTCGCCCACGAATGTGAGGCACACCCGTATCGGACAAACGGAAAGGTGGACGTACGGCAGGGTGTCCGCCGCGATCAGAGGGTATGACTGGAGGCAGGCGTGTACAGCGTGAGAGCTCGGCGACGGCCACGGATATTTCGGTGGGCTACGGTGCAATGGCTGGTGCTCACCTTCATCGCCGTGGTGAACGTGATCCCGATCATCCTGACCTTTCTTGCCTCCTTCAAGTCCAACCAGGATTTCTTCTACAATACCTATTCCCTGCCGAACGTCTGGCACCTGGACAACTACTCCGCGGCCTGGACCGACGCCAACATGGGGCGGTTCTTTCTCAACAGCGTGGTCGTCACCCTGGGCGGTGTAGTGATCAACTTGCTGTGCAGCACGCCGCTCGCCTATGCCCTGGCCCGCTTCCGCTTCCGCCTGAACGGCTTTCTCTTCATCTTCATCGTAGGCGGCCTTATCGCGCCCGGACAGTTGATCGGCATCTCACTGCTGCAATGGGTCAAGACTCTGCACCTCTTCAATACCTATTTCTCGTTGATCTTCCCCTATGCCGCGTTCGGCATGCCGGTCGCGGTGCTCATTCTTTCCGGCTTCTTCCGCCAGTTGCCCCGTGAACTGGAAGAAGCGGCGCTGATCGACGGCGCGGGCGAGTTTACCGCCTTCCTGCGCATCATGGTGCCCCTGGTGCGGCCCGCCCTTGCCACGGTAATCATCTTCAACGGAATCGGGATCTGGAACGATTTCTTCCTGCCCCTGGTCCTGGCCTATACGCCGGACATCCAGACCCTGCCCCTGGGCATCATCCTGCTGTTCGGCGCCTTTTCCTCGGAGTGGGGCACTATCTTCGCCGCCGTGATCATCGCCTCCGTGCCGGTAATCATCGCCTATTTCTTCCTCACCCGCCAATTCATCGCCGGGCTGAGCGCGGGCGCGGTCAAGGGCTGAGCGCCGCACCGTTCAGAAGGACAGCTCACGCCGGCGCAAGGCCAGGAACAGCAGCCCGGCGATCAGGCCCAGCAGTACGTAACTGAACACGCCGAGCGCCATGGCGTAGCTCATCCGGCCGCCGAAGGCTTCGTTGAGCATCACCAGGCCGATGGTCGTGGTCGAACCGTCCGGCTCACCTTGCGCCCCGCCCAGAATATAGATCAGGTCGAAGACGCGGAACATCATCACGAAGCAAATGATCGTCAGCGCGGTAAACGGGCCGGCGAGCAGGGGGAAAGTGACACGAAGCAGCACCTGTCGGCTGTTCGCGCCGGCGAGCATCGCCGCCTCCGTGAACTCGCGCGGGATGGAACGCAGACCGGCCAGGTAGACGACCATGGGAATGCCCATCCATTGCCAGGCCTGCACCAGAATGACCACGGTTAGGCTGATGCTGGGATCGCCCAACCAGACCCGCTGCAAGCCGCCCAGGCCAACGGCCTTCAGGGCGGGATTGATCATCCCGAGTTGTGGACTCAACATTAATTCCCACATATAGGAGGTGACGGTCAACGACAACACGGCGGGGATGAAGAGCACCGTGCGGTGGATCGCGTGGCCGGGGAGGCGCGCGTCGAGCAGGAGCGCCAGCCCCAGGCCGACCGTGTTTTGCAAGATGAAGACCAGGATGAAGAAATAGAGGTTGTGCAGCAGCGCGCGCCAGACCTGGTAATCGGTGAGCAGGTCGCTGAAGTTGCGCAGGCCGACGAAATCCATGCGGGTGCCGATCCCAGGCCAATCATAGAAGCTGAGGCGGAAGGCGACGAAGAGCGGCCCCATGAAGAAGGCCAGAAAGAGGGCGAGGCCGGGCAGCATCATCCAGACATAAACCGGGATCCGTCCCCGTCTGCCCAAGCTCATCGCCACCGCTCATCTTGCCCAACACCGCGTGGGAGCGGCACGATCACTCTACTCACCCGTCCGCGCATCAACCGCGTCGCGCAGGCCATCGCCCAGGAAGGCGAACGACACCACCAGCACCGCCAATACGGCGGCGGGCGCCACGGACTCCAGCCAGTTGATGTCGATGTGCTGGGCGCCGTTCGAGACCAGCGATCCGAGATCCGGATTGGGGGGCTGTACACCCAGCCCAAGCAACGAAAGTGTGGTTTCGTTATAGATAAAGCCACCGATGCCGAAGGTCGCCTGCACCAGGACCAAACCCCAGGTGTTGGGGAGGATGTGGCGGGTAATGATCTTCCAGCGCGGCGTCCCCACCGAGTGCGCGGCCTCCACGAACTGCTGCTCCTTGAACGATAGGGTCAGGGCGCGGACGAAGCGCATCAGGGGCGGCCAGCCCACCAGGCCGAACACGATGGTGATCAGGACGATCCGCCCGGTGCCGCCGAAGAAGGTATCCCAATCAGGGCCGAGCACCGCCACGGTGAGGAACGCGAGCAGGAAGGTGGGGAGAGCAAACACGAAGTCGGTGAAGCGGGACAGCACGGCGTCCAGCCTGCCGCCGTAGAATCCCGCCGTGACCCCGATGCCCACTCCCAGGATGGTCGCCACCACCTGCCCTATGATGCCGACCGCCAGGGCGGGACGCAAGCCGAAGATGATCGCGCTCAACAAATCGTGTCCCGACGAGTCGGTGCCCAGCAAGTGCCGACCACTGGGGAAGCTGTCCTGGTGAAACGGATCATTGACGGTGGGGTCGATCAGGGGCAGAAAGTTGGCGAGCAGCGCCGCGGCGATCAGAGCAATCAGGACCAGTAGACTGGCCATGGCCAGTCGATTGGCCCTAAAGCGGCGCAACGCCTCACGACTGAGCGAGGTAGGCTGCACTTCCGGCGTGGCGGGGGCAAAACGAGGGCGAGGCTCCCGATCGGGCGCTTCGACCAGCATGTCCTGATCATCCTTCGCCCCGGTGCCGCGTTCCCCGGTATTGTCGATCATCTATAGTCTCACCCGCGGATCGACGATGGTGTAAAAGATGTCGGTCAGCGCATTGGCCACGACGACCGCCGCCGCCAGCACCAGTGTGGTCGCCATGGTGACCGAGTAGTCGTCGGAAAGGGTAGATTGCACGGTGATATTGGCCACCCCGGGAATACTGAACTCATTCTCGATGATGAAAGCACCGACCACCAGAAAAGCAATGGTCGGCCCAAGTACCGATGCGAAGGGCAGCAGCGTATTCTTCATCGCATGCAGGTAAATGACCCGGCGCTCCGGCAGTCCCTTGGCGCGCGCCATGCGTATATAATCCTTGCTCAGCTCCTCCAGCATAAAGCTGCGGAGGGAGCGCGCGAATAAGCCGGCCAGGCCGGCGGCGAACACACAGGCAGGGGCCAGCCAGGAGCGAGGATCGCCCAGGCCGTTCCATCCACTGACCGGCAAATGAAAGAAAGTATCCTTGAGCAGAACCCCGAACACCAGCCATACGCCGGGAATAATTACGAAGGGTGGAATGGAATAGAGCGTCATCATGACGCCCATGTTCAGGTTGTCCGCCACCAACCGATTGTGGCGCACCGCGGCGAGAATGCCAAGCGGTACGCCGAAGAGGAGCGCGATGCCCGTGGCCAGGGCGCCCAACTCGAGCGTCACCGGCAAGCCCTGCCCGATAATCGTGGTTACCGGTGTACCGACCTCCAATACCGAGGTGCCCAGATCGCCGTGGAGCGCGTTCCAAATGTAGGTGACATATTGATGCCAGAGCGGTTGATCCAGGCCCATTTGGTGGTACATCCGCTTATAGGTAGCCACATCACCCGCGTGCTGACCGAGTTGCTGCGCAACCGGGTCGCCCGGCGCCAGCCGCACCAGGAAAAAGGTGACGGCGGCCACGCCAAGCAGGATAAACAGCATGGCGATCAGCCGCCGAACGATAAAAAACAGCACTGCCATGGGCGCCGACCCCGCTTTGCGCTAACCGCCAGGGTTGGGGCGTCCACGTTGGACGCCCCAACCCTGAGCCGCCCGTTCTTACGAAGAGACGGACACGTTGGCCCAGTTGTTCGCGACCGGTTGCGGATCATTCCCGTCGCTGGGATTCAATTCCATACCATGAATCTTGGGACTGAGCACGTCCTGAACTTTGAACTGATAGACCGGCACCACCGCGGCGTCGCGCAGAATCAGAACTTGCGCCTGCTGGTAATACTTGGTACGGCTCGCGGGGTCGGTGGCAAGATTCCCTTTATCAAAGAGCGCATCGACCTTCGGATTGGAGTAGCGCGACCAGTTTTCGGGCGCGCCGGTTCGGATCAGGTAATCGGAGAAATCCTGCGGATCCGGATAGTCGTCATACCAGTCGCTCCAGATGAATTGCGCCTTACCGCTGTTGCCGTCCTTGATCCAGGTGGGACGAGGCACCGGATGGAGGGTGATATTGATCCCGATGGCCTTCAACTCATTCTGGACCTCGGCCGCCTCACGGGCCACATCGGACATTTCGCTGCGGTATTCAAAGGAGATCGGAGGAATCTTGCCGCCCATCTCCTTCAGCGCCATGGCCAGTTCTTTCTTGGCCTGGGCGACATCAAAATGCGGTACGCCGGGCTGCGAGGTGACGTTGGGATCGTAGCCCAGGATGCCCTTGGGGTACCAACTGGTCTGGGCCGCCACGGTATCGTTCAATACGCCCTTGGTAATGACGTTGCGATTAATCGCGTCAGCCACCGCGAGGCGGAAATGAAGGTTGTTGAACGGTGCGATGTTGACGTTCATCGAATACCAGACATCGCCCAGCACGACGGTTTCCCTGAAATC
>JAICHN010000086.1 GCA_025924845.1 Chloroflexota bacterium
CACATGGTGAAGCAGCGGCCTTCCCCTGGCGGGCTTTGGTGCTCAGCGGGCTGGCCTATCTGGCTATGGCTATCGCCTACACCTGGCCCTTGGCCGCTCATCTCAGCAACGGCATGCTCAACGAGGTCGATGCACAGGACGGCTACGAGCAGATCTGGGTCATCGCCTGGGTGCAACATGCACTGGCTACCGCGCCCACCCATCTGGTCGACGCGCCGATCTTCTATCCTACGCCCGGCGTACTCGCCTATCAGGATCACATGACGCCGCTCGCCATACTGCTCTTTCCCGTGCAATGGCTTACCGGTAATCCGCTCGTCGTCTACAATGTGGGCCTCATCCTGGCCTTTCCATGCACCGCCCTGGCCATGTACCCGCTCGCCTGGTACCTCAGCGGCGATGCGCGAGCCGCGTTTCTGGCCGGGATCATCGCGGCCTATTCTCCCTATCGGGAGCGGCACATCGTTCATCTCAACCAGTCCAGCGCCGAGGCGGTGCCGCTGATCATCGGGAGCTTCGAGCGCGCGCGCCGGGACGGGGGCGTAGGCTGGTGGCTCGCGCTCGCGGGTGGCCTGTTTCTGTGCAGTACACTCAGCAACTACTACCTGGGCTACACCGTGCTCGGCCTGGGCGTTTACAGCCTGGTATTGCTGATCCGCCGTCAGCCGGTCGTCACCAGACAATCGCTCCGGAGCAGTTGGGCCTTTGTCCTTGGTCTAGCCCCTCTTGTCCTGGTGCTGCTGCCCTACGTGCATGTGCAACAGACGGTGGGCGGCGAACGCAGCCTACAAGACGTGGTGTACTTTTCAGCCGATGTTCGCGACTTCCTGCACGCGGGCCCGGAAAGCCTGCTCTACGGCTGGACCGACGCGCTCTGGCGCATTCCGCCGCTCAATGTGGAGGTCTATCTCTTTCCTGGCTGGCTCGCCCTCGCCTTGCTCACCATTGGTGTATGGCGATCACGCGCGCCCCGCGGCGACTTCCTGGACATTGTGCGCGGGCGGGCCGTAGCCTATGCGCAAAGCGCCTTCGCGCTCGGGGTGCTGGCCCTGGGACCCTATCTTCGCCTTTTTGGCACCCTTACCCACCTAGCGCTGCCCTATATGGCCGTGTACTTCTGGCTGCCCGGTTTCAGCGGGTTCCGCGACGTTGGTCGTGTAGATCAAGTACTTACCGTTTTTGTGGCAGGGGCGGCGTCCGTGGGCGCCGCGCGCCTCCTGAGGCGCCGCTCACAACGGGCGGCCCGAACCATACTGGTTGCCCTGGCCGCAATTTTGATCCTCGAGTACGCGGTTATACAGAAACCGCTGTTTCCGGTGACGAGCGGCGACGCCATTCCCTCTGTTTACAAGTGGCTGGCCGCTCAGCCCAGCGGTGTGCTCCTTGAGCTACCGATCTGTGGGCTGCCCGGTCAGCCATGCCTGGAGGAATCCACCTACATGTATTACTCAACCTATCACTGGCATCCCTTGGTCAATGGTGGGGGCGGGTTCTTTCCGGCCGGCTGGAACGGGCGTGTCGCCCCTCTGCAGACCTTCCCTTCGGCCGCCGCCGATGCGATGATCAAGCAGCTTGATGTGCGCTACGTCATTGCGCACCCCACCTTTCCCCGCTATAGCGAGGCAGAGCACTTTTGCACCCGCGTCAAGCCCTGTGCGGGCTACCGTAGGTTACAGTTTGGGCGCGACCTCGTATTCGAGGTTGAGTAGCGAGGTGAACCTTCGTGCTTGACGCTGAACTAGTACAGCTTGGCGTAAGTGTTCTCACGCTTGTAGGGGCACCCCTTGTGGGTGTCCTGGTTCGGGCCGCCAAGGGCACCCACAAGGGGTGCCCCTACGACACCCAACGGAACCGCCAAGGTATTTGGGCCAAGCGATACTAGCGACGACGGATGAGGCCAATACGGCGACCTAGCTCGTAGAAGTTGATGTCATAGCCCCACCCAAACGCCTTCGGTGTGAGGACATGGCGATCATTCGGATTCCAGGACCGCTGCTTTATCCGCGCCATAGTCGGCCTGCGCCAATCGTAGGGGAAACCAAGAAATCGCTTTGGCTTATTTGAGCTCATGTTGCACCTCCAGAACGCCCAAGGGTTCAAGCCGGGCCGCACGGCTGATGTTATCAGCCGGCATGCTCCACTTTGAGTGTCCTACCGCGCCACGCAAAGCGCAAGATTGCCCTTGAAACTTGCCACCCCTTCCTATACCCTGCCGGCCCGGCTACGCTTGCCATGCTACAATTTGTGGAGCATCTAAATATGATTCAGTCTGTCGGTCCCGGACAGAGCGGCTGCTTCCATCGCCGCGGTCCGCCACGGAACTTCAGTGCGATCCGGTGTGGTACGAGCAGCGCCTACGGGACTGGCGGCAGCATGGGCTGAACGAGGGCGGGCTCCGAAAGGACAGAAGCGCAGTGATCGGTGAGACCGGCTTTAGTACCCCTATCGCACTCGACCGCGGCGTATTTATGCGCCGGCTTATCGCCGGCCTCGGCCATCTCAACGAGGGCATCCTGGGCAGCGACGTGGCGGGCGCCTACGTGATGAACGTAGGTCTCTCGATGGGGGCGGCTATCGAGGCGGAGTACAAGCGGTACTGGGGGATCGATCGTTCCTTTACGGTGAGCGAATATGCTCACGTCATCATCGACCTCAAACAGAAGATCAACGGCAACTTCTCTCTGGTCTCCAAAGATGATGAAAAGGTGGTGGTGCGCACCACGTCGTGCCCGTTTGACGAGTTCGTGCGCCAATCGCCGTCGCTGTGCTTCATGACCAGCTCCGTATTCGGCGGCATCGCCGCGCGAAACTTCGGCTACGCCAAGACCGTGCTCCATAAGCGGATCGCCCTTGGTGACCCCGGCTGCTACGTCAGCGTCTATCTCAAACGAACGCCCGCGGCAGTGAAGGCGGTCGGTAAAGAGTATTTTCCGGACATCAACCGGGCCAGTCCCGACATTGCCGAGCAACTGCGCCTGATGGAGAGTATTCGTGACCTAAGGCGACAACTCGGCGAGACCAGCTCGCGTTGGGAGGAGATCGCCCATGCGGCGGCCGAGGCAATCCTTGTCGTCACGCCTGAAGGAAAGATCGTCTTCGCGAACGCGCGCTGGCGGGACATGCTCGGCGTCGAGGGCGCCGAGTTGGTCGGAGGGCCATTCTCTCGCATCGTACACCCTGAAGACCAGGCCGGAGTGCATGACCTCCTGGAGACGGCACTGGCGGGCCGACGGGCGATCGGACACGAGTGCCGACTGCGCCACCGCGACACCAGTTGGCGCGATGCCGGCGTGAGCGCCGGTCCGGTTCGCGACGACGAACAGCATGTGGTGGGGGCTCTGGCCATCGTACGCGACGTGACCGAGGAGCGCGATACTCAACGCCTGAAGGATGCCCTGCTTTCTACCGCGACCCATGAACTGCGGACACCGGTGACGACGATCAAGGGTTTAACCCAGGTGCTCCTCCGCACCCTTGAAAAGGGCGGCAACGTTGACTCGGAGGAATTCGCCGCCCGGTTGCGGACGATTCAACACGAGGCGGATCGCCTGGCCTTGCTGGGTACCGAACTGTCCGATGCTGCCCGACTCCGCACGGGCAAGCTCGCGGCCAACCTGCAGCGGTTCGACTTGCGGGACATCGTGGAGGATGCCGTAGGTAGGGAACGTGAGTTGCTCGACGCCGGCTCAAGGCACCGCCTGGAAGTTTGCCGGCCAGCGGAGCCCGTGCCGGTGAAGGTTGAGCGGGCCCGGATCGAACGGGTTGTTACTAACCTGATCGAGAACGCGATTAAGTATTCGCCCGCGGGCGGCTCAATCACGATCGCCACCGATGCGACGGACTCAGCGGCCCGGGCCATCGTTACCGACCAGGGCATCGGCATTCCGGAGGCTGATCTCGCCAGGCTTGGCACACCATTCTTCCGAGGCTCGAACGCCTCGGCGCGCAACTTCAATGGCCTGGGCCTTGGCCTGCACCTTAGCAAGGCGATCGTCGAGGCCCATGGTGGTGAGTTGACTTTCAACAGCATCGAGGGCGCCGGGACAACGGTGATCGTTTCCTTGCCGCCGGCCAATACCGAAGGCCCGTAGCCGGTGGCCGAGGATCAGACCATACTGATCGTGGATGATGATCGGGGCTTGCAGGAGACGCTGAAGGCGATCCTGGCAACGGCCGACTACAACGTGGTGGTGGCTGGAGACGGCCTGGAGGCACTGGAAAAGGTCGGCGAGCATACGCCGCACCTCATTCTCCTTGACCTTGTGATGCCTCGCATGGACGGCTTCTCCTTCGTAGAGGAACTGGAGCGCCGTGGGCTACGCTCCCTGCAGCCTATCCTCGCTCTTACCGCCGACGCCCGTGTCGAGGAGAAGGCGGCACGGTTGCGCGCCGACGCCTACGTGGCAAAGCCGTTCGACATGGACGATCTCCTCGCCAAGGTGGCGCGGCTAATCGGGTGCTGAGCGGCTACCGCCCCCTGGACCTACTCCGCAGGCTGGAAGGCGCGCATCCCGGGGCATAGCAAGCCAAAAGAGGCGTTTAGCCAGGGCGCGGACGCGGTTCGCGGCTGCGCCACGACTTCTTCTTTCGGCAAGGGATTGACGGGGCGCGCTATCCCATGTAGGCTGCTGTCCATGGGCAGCCATTGTATCGTATGCGGTTTTCCGGGATTGTAGCGATCCCGCGCGCTGCGGATGCATGGCCGGTCTGCGACCCTCCGGTGATGGATACACCTCCTCAGTTCAAGGCTCGTGACAAATGCTCATGCGAGGCGCGGATCGTGAAGGGCTTAAGGGATTCAATCGGACTATGATGACTGGTGAGCACGAACTCGGCTTGCAAGCGGTGATCCGCATGGTTACATTGGACGCACTCGACTCGAACATCAAACCGTGGTTGCTCAGGGCAGGGAGAGGCTGATGGCCGAGTCGATACGCCTGGAGGGTCTCGCCCCTACCGAGGGCATCAGCCCCGGCGGAAGCCGCCGCATCGTACTCACCGTGACCAACGCGGGCGAGATCGTAGACCAGTATATGCTCAGCGTGACCGGGTTGGATGAAACGTGGTACACGTTGGAACCGGTCGCCGTGTCGCTCTTTCCGGGAGCGAACGGGCGGGCCGAACTGACCCTGCATCCGCCCGCGGGCAAGGAAGGGCAGGCCGGTGTCTATCCCTTCAGCGTACACGCAACGTCCAGCAGCGACGCCGCGATCCATACCACGGCCGAGTGCGAGCTGCGGATCAGCACGGTCGGCAAGCCCGGCGTGGATGTCCGACCGCTGCGGGCCGAAGGACGCCAGGCGACCTTTCGCGTGGCCTGGAAAAACCCCAGCAACGGCCCGGTAAATATAGAGTTGATGGCGCGCGACGCCGAGGCCGCCCTTAACATGTTCATTAATCCCATCGGACCGGTACCTGTACCGGCGGGCGAGGAACGCACCGTGGAAGTGACGGTGCGGCCCCGCCACCGAGAGACAGTGGGTGGACCGCACCTCTATGAACTGGAGTTCCTCGGCCTCAAGCCGGGCACCGATGACTTGCTGGAACCGGGACTCAAACGGTTCGCCCACTATACCTACGTGCCGCCGATTCGGACTCTCTCCTTGCCGAGGTGGCTGCGCCGTCTGCCAATATGGGCCCTGCTCGCGTTGCTGCTGTTGCTTATCGCGGTGCTCTTCTTGGGCGGCCGTAAGGTAGGCAACGCGGTAGCGCACTCCACGCGGGCCACTTCAACCCGCACCGCAACGGCCAGTCCCACCGTGCCCAAGCCGACGGCCACTCTGGTGCCCACGGCGGTGCCCACCCAGGTACCGCCGCCCAAAGTCGGCAGTTTCGGTGTCCAGGTCGATCCAAAGGGCAACGCCGCCCTCGCCTGGGCGGTGCAAGGAGCGAAGCAAGTGACCCTTGACGGAAAGCGGGTTGAGTCCAGCGGCAATCTTCCGATCAAGGTTATTAAGCCGCGAACCTACGTATTGAGCGCCTCGGACGAGGCCGGCACCGTATCGCGATTCCTCGAGGTGGTGCCGCCTCCAATCAAGAAGCTCTCGGTAGCCCAACCGGACCAGCGCCTGGATCTGCCAAGCATCCGGCAATTCGCCATCCACGCCGATCCTCGTTCGGGCGCCCTTACCGTGACTTGGCAGACGCAGGGTTCCGATCAGCGCACCCTGAACAATAAAAAGATCGGGGCCAAAGGCAGCGCCGCCGTGCCCGTAAAGGGCCCACGCCGCTATGTACTTAGAGCAATGAATGGGGCAGGGGCAACCACCGCCATTCTGATGCTCCCCGCCGCGCCGGCGCCGCGGGCGCGCACCGTCGTCCTCAAACTCCCTTCCATACCGCTCTTTACCCTCCGCCATCCCCATGAAGGAACGCCGTATTCCCTGGTCTGGCGCACCACCAACGCCGTGTCCGTCACCTTGAACGGAGTGGCCGTCTCCACCTCCGGCAGTCAAGTGTTGCATCCGCCTCTTTCCAGCAAACGGTACATTCTGCTGGTCACCAATCAGAACGGCCAGGTGCGCGGACAGGTAGAGGTGGTGGTCAAATGAGTAAGGATTTGACGCTCCAGCTCAGCCCGGCTCAGGCGACCATCGCTCCGGGCGGCCAGGTAGACATCACCCTCACCGTAACCAATGCAAGCACCATAGTCGATCGCTACCGCGTGAGCGTGACAGAGGTGCCGGAGGACTGGTATGAGCAGGAGGCCAAGCCGCTCTCCCTTTTCCCCGGCGAGAAAAAGACAGCCCGGATCACCCTCCACCCTCCCGAAGGTATAGCGACCACCGCCGGCTTGCTCCCCATCACGGTGACCGCCGTGAGCGACGCCGACGATCAAGTGCAAACCTCGGCGGAATTTGCCCTCACTATTCAGGCAACCGGAGCCTTGCAGTTCGATCTGACGCCCAAACGGGTGACGGGGCGAGATGCACGCTACCAGGCCCGCCTGCGAAACCAATCCAATGCCCTGGCTGTGTTGTCTCTAGCGGTGCGAGACGCCGAAGACGGATTGCGGTTCAGTCCGGACGTCGAAGGTTCGATGGCGCTGACTCCCGGTGAACAACGCACCGTTGCCTACGATGTGATTCCCAAGCGACGAGAGACGATCGGGGAACCGCATCCGTATGAGATTGAGATGTGGGTGGTAGACCAGGGAAAGACACCGGAAGATCCCCCTAACCCTGCTCTGCTGCGGCGCGTGACCTTTACCTATACGCCCAGACTGAGCGCCCTCTCACTTCCCCGCTGGATGCGCCGTCTGCCACGCTGGGCCCTCCTGCTCCTGCTTCTTCTCCTCCTCCTGCTTGTCGCGTTGGCGGGCGGGCGAACGGCGGCATCGGAACATGCCGCGAAACCGACCATCGTCCCTACCCGGCCCGTCCTCCCCACGGCGCCGCCCACCCTCCCCCGGCCCACGGTGGTGTTGCCGCCCGCCCCAACCGTCAAGACATTCGCTGCCGCGGCCCTCCCCGACGGCTCAGTCAAAGTGACCTGGGCGGCAAGCGACGGGGCTAAAGTGCGCCTGGGCGACCAAGCGGTGGACCAAGCAGGCCAACAGACCTTCCGACTTACCAAAGCCCGTACCCTCGTGTTGAGCGCGGCGAACGCGGGCGGCACGGTATCGCGCATGCTGGTGCTTCAGCCGCCCCAAACTCAGGCGAGCGGCGACCCGGTAGGGGCAGCGCAATATCTGCCGGTAGTCAAGCAGTTGACTCAAACCCTGGATCCGAAAACCGGCGCCCCCGTGCTCACCTGGCAGGTAAGCTCGGCCTTGAGTGTAATGATCGATGGGCGAAAGGTTGCCGCCTCGGGCCGGAGGGCGGTGCGCGCCGGTCCCGCCACCTATCACCTCACCGCTACCAATAAATACGGTACTGTGGTATCGAGTTTGAAGGTGACAAACCGCGCGGCAGCCGGCGCCGGCAAGATAACCCAGGTAGCGCTGCGTCCTCCAACCATAAAGAGCTTCACCTTCCAAGCATCATCTGGACCGAAGGGAAGCAGCCTGCAGTGGCAAACCACCGGCGCCCATCTGGTGCTGATCAATGGGAAACGAGTCGGGCTCTCCGGCGTGTTGGCGATCGGCACGCCGCGCACGGGCCAGACCTACGAACTTCTGGCCGATAACGGCTACCTGAACAGTCGGTCCACCTTGCACGTGACGACGACGGGAGGCAAGGGCGCCTCCGGCAAATTCGTCGTTGCCTTGCCGCGCATACAATCCTTCGCGGTGAGCGGCAGCGCCAACGGCAAGTTCCTCTCCTGGCATGTGGTGGGCGCGGTCAAGACCAGCCTGGGCGGGAAGGTGGTCGGACTGAGCGGCCACGCGCCCGCCCCGCCCGGATCCAAGCTGGTCGAACTCGAAGCAACCAACGATGCCGGCACCGTTCACGCGATTGTGGTGGTAGCCGGGCCAAGTCCAACGCGGACGAAAACGCCCACCGCGACGCGGACGCGTACCGCCGTTCCTCGCCATACCCATACGCGCATCCCCACCCGTGTACCTACCCACACTCACACCCCCACCGCCGTGCGAACTCACGTGCCTCGGCCTACGCATACGCCGACCGCCGTGCGTGTGGCCACGCATTTGCCCACTGTCGTCCGCGCTCATACGCATACGCCGACGCCGGTCCGCGCCCTTACCCATACACCAGTCCCCGCCCGCACCCATACTCCTACGCCACGACCGGCCACCCACGTCCCGGCACACACCCATACCGTCACGCCCACCCAGACGCCAACCGCTACGCCGACTACACCGCACCATGTGGTCGTGGTGACGCATGTCCCAACCCATGTGCCCACTGCCGTGCCCACGCATACGTCAACCGCCCAGCCACAAAATCCCACGCATACCGCCACGCCGCGCAAGCCGACACGCACTGCTACGCCGCGTAAACCCACGCGCACTCCGACCAAGACGCGTCATACCGCCACGCCGACGCGCACCCCCAAGCCGCATACACCAACCAGGACCGCGACCAAAACGGCAACGCCTTCGTTCACGCGAACCAGAACAGCTACTCCTACGTTTACGGCCATTCCTACCGCGACAAGCACCAGCACCAACACGCCGACGGCGACAGACACAGCCACGGCGATCCCGACAGATACGGCCACCCCCATCCCGCCTTCAATCCTGGTGGCGCCGAATCCGCTGATTCTTCAGCGGTCGCAAACCGGCATATCCACTCTGGAGGTCGTCAATCCACCTATAGCGGGTACGCTCGTGATCACCAATACCGGTCCGGGCCCACTTGCCGGCCCTGTTTCGGTATCGCTCACCACGAACGGCAGTTCCCAGTTCTCCCTGGTAGCCGGCTCGAATCCCTGCTCCGCCATAAGCGCGGCGAATCCGCTGCCTGCCGGCACGAGTTGCGATACGGGTGTCGTATTTAAGGGGTGCTACGATGGAGCGCCGCCGCCTGCCACCCTGAACGTCATCGCGCCGAACGCCGCGAACGGCACGCAGACCGTTCCGATCTTGTTCGCCAAGGGCGTGGGCCAGTGCGTGCCTAGCATCTCTGTGTCACCCTCCGAGGTCGACTTGGTCGCTTGCCCGAATAACTCGGACGGCCAGTCCGACTGCACCCTGCCCCCCAACCCGGTGGACGTCACGATTTCATCGGTTGGAAGCGGTACGGTGCAGATCAGCTCGATAAAGGCGAACGGTTTTGCCACTCGGGGCGGCGGTACGTTCACCGTTTCGCCCGGCGCGGGCTGCACATCGATCCCACCCGGCGGCTCCTGTACGGTGAGCGTCGGTTACAAGTTTGGCACGGTGCCAAGCATCAAACAGTCGGCGACTCTGCTAATCGACAGCAACGCAGTCGAGGGTGAGCAGTCGGTTACCCTGATCTGGCCGGGCTTCACTACTATTTTTTAGAACGCACGGGAGAGAATCGAGCACGATACATGGCTAGCGGATTAAACGTGGACGTTCAGCCGACCAGCTTGACGGTCGGCCCGAATGCACCTCCCTTGACCCTCATGATCACCGTACACAACGGCACGGCCGTGGTGGATCAGTTCAAGCCGGTTATCGAGGAGTTGCCGGAAGAGTGGTACACCATGCCCGCCGGGCCGGTGTCCTTGTTCCCTGGCGCCCGAGAAATCATTCGCGTCACCGTGCAGCCCCCCGGCGGGACGACCGCGGGGGACTATCCCCTCCGGGTCGTGGTCACCTCCACCGCCGATCCGGGCCTGCGCTCGGACGCGCAGGCGGTCGTACATGTCACCGCGAACAACCAGTTCGACCTCGACATGACGCCGAAGAAGGTGATTGGCCGGAAGGGTCGATACACCCTCATGGTGCGCAATACGGGCAACGCCGGACTCACTTTGAGTCTGGAGGCCACGGACGACGAGGAGCGCTGCCGCTATCATTTTGAGACCGAGGAAGTAGTGCTGGAACCGGGACGAAGGCAGTCCGTGCGACTCACGGTCCGCCCCCAGCGATCAGGGTGGGTGGGCCAACGAGCGGAATATGGATTCCAGGTTATTGCCAAGCCTGCCAAGGGCCAGACCAAGACGATTCAGGGACGGATAGTCCATACGCCGCGCCTGCGTACCTGGCGGCCCGTGATCAGTGTTTTCAAGTTTTGGGTTGTTGTGGCCATAATCGCCGCTTTTGTGGCCTCGCAGGGCGGCATTTCCGGGGTCCAGCAAAAGGCGCCGGGGTGGAAGGCCGACGTGACCAGGGCAACCTGTGATAGGATGAATCTTTTCTGTGCAACGCCGACCGTCGTTCCCAATGTGATTAAGCATAAAGTTGTCAAGGTGCATCCGGGTGCCTCCGGCTAAAGGCGGGTGCAAGGCGGCATGACTTATCATTGTTCACAGATCACGCCGGCAGGTTGGAGCGCGTCGTTTTTTTTTGGTAGGGGTGGCCGCGGCAACTACAGTAGTATGTATGGACCATGATCAGGACCAACGGAAAGCTTGTTGGGGCAGGTAGAGGGGTAGGACAATGGCGGATTCGATAAAAGTTTCCCTGAATCCCGATCGGATCGTGGTCAATCAGGGCGGTGCGACCGTTGACTGCGAAGTGATCATTCAGAATATGGGCACCACGGTAGACCAGTACGCCGTGGAACTCGATCAACTGCCTTCGACCTGGTATAGCCTTTCCAATGTAGCCGTCGCCTTATTTCCCCAGGACAAAGAAACCGCCACGCTCTCTATCCATCCGCCACAAGGCAGCGTGACCAAGGCCGGCACCTATCCCTTCACCGTAACTGCTCTCTCGCGGGCTGATCCCTCACAAACCAGCCGCGCCGAAGGCGTACTTCAGGTCGGCGCGGTCACCTCGTTCGAGGTTCAGATCACGCCGACCAAGATGACGGGACGACGCGGTAAATACGCCTTGACCTTGAAAAACGGCGGCAACGCGGATATCCAGGTCGAACTAACGGCGGAGGACTCCGAGGACGGCTGTCGCTTCAGCTTCAGTCCGAAAGAGGTGACCCTTGGGCCGGGACAGAAGGCTACCGTTCACCTAAAAGTGAAGCCGCGCCGCTCGTCCATTGCCGGGGCGCGGAAGTATTTCGACTTCCAGGTGAAGGCCACGCCGAGCGCCGGCCCCACCAAGATGGTCGCTGCCCAGCTCATCCACAAGCCGTTCTTCCTGACCTGGCGCCCAATTCGCCGGCTCATCTACTTCCTGATCGTGCTCGGCATCATCGCCTTCGCGGCGTCCTGGGTCCGCGCCAATCAGAGTTCGCTTTCCAGCGCCAATGCCTGTAGTCGCTTTCACCTCTTCTGCGCGAAATCGAATGCCCTGCCGACGCCGATGGGCCACGTCGAGGGTGGTAAGCCCAAATTTATTGGCGCCTTTCTAGAATTCCACAAACACGCCAAATCGCTGGTCGGTAAGCCCCTCGAAAATGAAAGCACCTCCGGTCGGGCCGCTACGCAGTTCACCAGTACCGGCATGCTCCTCTTTGATCGGCACGACGGAGTGACCTATCTGATCCGCTCCTCGGATTCCACCGTTTGGGAATATTACAAGGGGAAAACACTGCAGGTGCGCTAGCGCCTAAACCGCCAACTTCAAGCGCCCCCGGCGAGTGCCCGTACTCGCCGGGGGCGCTTTTTCGCGCGCGTTTGATCCAATCGGCGGTTGGCCGCGTATCACCTCCAGCCGGAAATCCACGCGGTCGGCAGCGGGTTCCGGTGAGAGATCGGATGGTGGGACGCCGCGTCCGGTCTTGATCCACGGCGCGGAACGGCTGAGCGGTCGGATCCGACTCGCTCACCATGAGACCAAGGGGTACTGGCAAAGGAGATCACAATGGCGAAGCTGACACGGGGCAGTTTCCTGAAGCAGGCGTCTGCCGGCGCGGTGACCGTCGGGGCCTTCGCGGCCCTGCCCGGTATGGCCGCGGGCGCCCACGCGGCGCCCAAAACGCGCACGACGGTGGAACAAACCGCGGCATCGCAGCACGGGCCCCAGGTGGCGCGGGTAAAGGACATTACCGGCGGTGAGATCTCGCTGCTGGTCGGCACTCGTGAAATCACCCTGCATAACCCCGAACTGGTGAGGCAACTGGTCAGGGCCGCCCGCTAAAGCGGGCGCGCACCGATCTAATGTCGGCATGCCGCGGAAAGGCAATCTTATGTCATCGCATCGAGAAGCCCCGGAAATCTCCAAGGATCCCGTAGCGGACAGTACCGATCTCTACGCGTTCGTCAGTCCCGATCAGCCCGGCACCGTCACTCTGATCAGCAACTATATCCCTCTGGAAGCGCCGGACGGCGGCCCGAACTTCTACGAGTTCGGCGATGACGTGCTCTACGAGATCCACATCGATAACAATGGGGATAACGTGGCGGAGATCACCTACCAGTTTCTCTTTCAAACCCAGGTACGCAACCCCAATACCTTCCTCTACAACACCGGTCCAATCACGTCGCTGGACAGTCCCAATTGGAACATCCGCCAGACCTATAGCGTGAACAAAGTGTGGCACGGCAAGGTTATCCCCCTGGGAAGCGGTTTGACCTGTCCCCCGTGCAACATCGGCCCCCGCTCCACCCCGAACTATGCTGCGCTGGCCCAGGCGGCGGTCCATAAGCTGACTACCGGCGAGAAAGTGTTCGCCGGACAGCGCCTGGAAGGGTTCTACATCGATCTCGGCGCGATCTTCGATCTTGGCGACCTCCGTCCCTTCCAGCAACTCCACCTGATCCCCAGCCCGGCCGCTTTAGGGGTGGACGCCACCAAGTCGTCAAACGTCCATTCCATCGCCATTCAGATTGACAAGTCCCAACTCACCAACAACGGCTCCTATGCGACAAGCGTGACCGACCCCAATTCGACCATCGGCGTCTGGTGTACGGCGAGCCGGCAAAAGGTCCACCTGCGCGGCGAAACAGACGGCGCCTCAACGGCAGTTGGCCCGTGGGTACAGGTCTCCCGCCTTGGGCAGCCTCTGATCAACGAAGTGATCATTCCACGCGGCCGGAAGGACTACTGGAATACGACCGAACCGAAGGACGACGCCCAGTTTGTCCAGTATTATGAGCATCCCGAACTGGCCGGCCTGCTCCCCGTACTCTATCCCAAGGTATTCCCGCACCTGGCAGCCTATAAAGCGCCACGCGCCGACCTCGCGGCGATTCTCTTGACCGGGGTGCCTGCCGGGATCGTCCCTGGATTCCAGACCCTGACCGGGAAGAGCCCGGCCGATCTGCTCCGCTTGAACATGGCGATCCCGCCCGCCGCGAAACCGAGCTCGGGCGGAGTGCTGGGTGGCGACCTGGCAGGTTACCCGAACGGTCGGCGCGTCTTCGACGACGTGTTCACCATCGAATTGCGCGCCGTCGCCGGCGTGACCATTCCCCTGGTGGACAAGTCATTTACCCCGGACGCGGCGGCGTCCAAGGTATCCGACAACCTTACACCGGGCGCCGATCGCTACATCAGCAGCTTCCCCTATTTGGGAACGCCCAAGGACGGCTTCAGTACGCCCAGTTCCTAAGGTAGGACGGTGGAGCGAGAGGTAGGCGGTGTGCGCTCCCCCATACACTAGCACAGACCAAAG
>JAICHN010000087.1 GCA_025924845.1 Chloroflexota bacterium
ATGTCGTGATGCTCGGTCCCGTTGGGCTCGATTATGGTCAGGTGGTCATCGAAGTTGCGCGGCAATCCGTTGGGATAGAGCGCGAAATTAAACTGGTCGGACTTGAGCATGAGGCCGGTACCGTGACCCAGGGGCACCGGCGCCCCACCTGCCTCGATCAGAATGGCGGTATCGCGCCAGCCCGCCAGCGCTCCCCACGCGATGGATGCCACCATGAGCACGATGCCCAGGTGAGAGATCAGTGTGCCTAAGCGCATGGCCCGAAAGCGGTCGGCCAGGATATAGGTAATTCCGTCGCGCTCTACCGTCTCTACGCGGTAGCGACACCGACACAGCGCCTTCACGGTGGCGCGCGCCGCAATCGCCGGGGGCAATGGCGCGTCTACGGCGCGAGCGCTGTCCGTAGCTCGGTAAAACTCGGGTCGATGCACCACCGGCACTCGGAAAGCATAGCGGAACACAGGGCGAGCGCGGCGAAACACGCAACTGAGCACACTGAGCATGAGGAGAAAGTTGAGACCGTAAAACCACCAGGACTCGTAGACATAGCGGATTCCCGTATCCTGGGGCAGGAGGCTCCCCGCGATCACCAAGGCCAGGATGCACGCCAGCATGAAAATGGCGAAGGTCATCGAGCGAAGGCCGCGCCAGATTCGCGCCGGGGCAAATCGATGGACGCGCGACACGGTCAAACGTTGTCCCTGGACGGCCATAAAGTCCGCACCTCTAACCCGGTCACGGCATAAGGCCTCGGCCGTGAGCAATAACGGAAAAGGCTCCCGCGCGCCTACGCGGGTGGGGCGTGCCGTTCCAAACCTAAGCATACCGCGCCCGCGTCACGGGAAAAAGGGCGCGGGGCGAATTGGGTGTGCCTCATCATAGTGGTCGAGGCCGCATTCTGGCCGCCTACGAAGGACAGGACAGCGCCGCGCCCACGTGGGCGCCATCGTACAGACTGGCCACCCGCACTGCTACATGAACGCGATGAGAATCGGCGAACGCGCCCGCCACCACGCCGACATGGAAACCGTGAACCGGCGTTGCCGGCCTCTTCCCCAGCGCCTTGAGCCAGCGATCGTGACAGGGCGTGCCGAGCGCCGTCCCGTTGATCAGCAGGATTCGCCCCTTCGCTTCGTCCACCGGATCAAGATTGACCGAAAGAGTGTTAACCGCGCCAAGTCCGGTGTGAATCGCCGCTTCCGGCTTCCAATAAACCAGGGAGGTGAAGCCCTTCGCATCACGACGGAATAGACCCGCAGTCCCGTTCGGCGTGATCGCGAAGAGGATGAAACGATCCGCCAGATCGTCCCAGAACGAGATGCCGGCATAGGGATCGGTGCCTGAGAGAATGCTCAGCTTCACGTTGAACCGTAACGCGACAGGCACCTCAATCGCCAGGGGCCATCCGCGCATTGTGCCCGGTTTGGCGCGCACAATGTTGTACGCGCCACCGGAAATATAGGTGCGCGACCCGTCACCCAGCTTCTGCACGTTCCAATGACGCGGATTATTGGCCGGAAACGTCTCGTAGAAGACTAAGCCGGCACCGGCGGATTGGTTCGCCCTCGCGGGCGATGCCCCTGCCGGCATGCTCGACGGCATCAGCACGCAACAGACCGCGATTAGGCGACAAATCCACCGAATCGGCATCCTCAATAGTCCCGTTCCCCTGTTCAAAATCCGCTGGACACCGCTGCAAACAGCCGGACGGGCGGCGAAGTGTCATCCAGCATAGCACTATGGCTTACCCCAAAGCCAGACTAACTCCCCATATTCTTCAGGCTAAGCCCGATCCGTCCCCGTGCCTGATCCACGCTGATCACCCGTACTCGCACCACCTTTCCAACCTGCACCACCTCCAGGGCCGAACGGACAAAGCGATCGGCCAATTCCGAGATGTGGACCAGTCCCGCCTGCTTGAGGCCGATATCGACAAAAGCGCCGAAGTCGACTACGTTACGCACCACACCCTGGATGACCATGCCGATTTGCAGATCCTCTAGATTGAGCACGGAGGTGCGCACCAGGGGCGGGGGTAAGGCGGTACGCGGATCGAGGCCCGGCTTGGCCAAGTTTTCCAGCATGTCGGCCAGTGTAGGCTCGCCGATTCCCAGGCGCGTCGCGAGCTCGGCCCGCGATCCGCGGCTTGCCAGGTCACCGGCGAATCGAGCGGCGCGCGCGGACAACGCCTCGCCGGGGCCGGCAGGGGGCATAGTCTCGATTAAGGCACGGCACGCGGCATAGCTTTCAGGATGGATGAAGGTACGATCGAGCAGGTCGGCGCCTTCGGGCACTTTCAGGAATCCGGCTGCCTGCTCGAAAGCTCGGGGACCCAACCCTACCACGCGCTTGAAGTCCGCCCGCTTACGGAACGGCCCATGGTCGTTCCGGTATTGCACGACGTTAGCCGCCGTTTTCCTGTTCAGTCCCGCCACCCGGCGGAGCAGCGCGGCCGATGCCGTGTTCACATCGACACCGGCGAAGTTGACCGCGCTCTCCACCACCCGGTCGAGTGCTTCGGCCAGAGCGGACTGATCTACATCATGCTGATAGAGGCCCACACCAATCGATCGCGGGTCCACTTTGACTAACTCGGCCAGCGGATCCTGGAGCCGACGTGCTATGGAAATGGTCCCGCGTGCCGTGGCATCGAGATCCGGGAACTCCTCGCGCGCCGCCTCCGAGACCGAGTAAACCGATGCACCCGCCTCGTCCACCATAACATAGCCATAGTCCGAACCCAGGCCGGCGACCACGTCGGCCACCAACACCTCGGTCTCGCGACCCGCCGTACCGGTGCCGATCGCGAATACCGTAGCCCGGTGGGTGGTCGCCAGAGCAATCAGGGCGGCGCGCGCCTCGGCGGCACGCCCGTGCGGGGGATGAGGGAAAATGACTCCCGTCTCCAATACTTTTCCCGTATGGTCGACCACCGCTACCTTACATCCTGTCCGGAAACCAGGGTCGATGCTGATGACGGCGCGGCCTCGGAGCGGCGGTTGCAAGAGCAACGGCCTGAGATTGGCGGCGAACACGCCGATCGCATGCGCTTCCGCCTGCTCAGTCAAGGCCGCGCGCAGTTCGCGCTCCAGGCTCGGCCCCAGCAGCCGCTCGTAGCCGTCCTCGGCGGCGCGACGCAGATCGCCCGCCAGCGGTGAATGGTCATCGGCCGGAAACTCCCGCTCCAGGATAGCGGTCACCGCCTCGCTGGGCACCTCGGTACGTACGCGGAGGATCCCTTCGCGTTCGCCGCGGTTGATCGCCAGCAACCGATGCGGGGGGAGACCGGCAAGTGAACCGGTAAAGGCGTAGTACTGGGCATAGGTGCCGTCCTCATCCTTGGCCTGATCGGAGACCGTCACGTCCAGTCGCCCGGCCTTCGCGAGAAGTTCGCGCAGGTCGGCTCGCACTCCGGCATCCTCGGCGATCTCCTCGGCTACGATGTCGCGCGCCCCGGCCAGCGCCTCCTCCACGTCGGCAACCGAACGCTCGGAATCTACGAAGCCGGCAGCCAGATCCTCGCGGCTGCCCGCCGCTTGATCCAGAATGAGATGGGCCAGCGGTTCGAGGCCGCGTTCGCGGGCGATCATGGCACGGGTCCGCCGTTTCGGCCGATAGGGCAGGTAGAGATCCTCTAGCACCTGCAAGCCCGCCGCCTCAGCGATCGCCGCTTCAAGCTCCGGCGTCAGTTTCCCCTGCTCATCGACCAGGCGGAGAATCTCGGCCCGGCGTGCCTCCAGGGCGCGTAGCGCCGTCATTCGCCGTCCAACCGCCTCGATCTGTGTCTCATCCAGGCCGCCCGTCACCTCTTTGCGATATCGTGCGATGAAGGGTAGGGTATTCCCCTCATCGAGAAGAGCGACGGTGCGGGCCACCTGAACCGGAGTGAGACTCAACTCGGTCGCCGTCTGCATCATCAGAGAATCGATCACGTCTTCCCTCCGCCATGGCACCGGTTCGGCCCGGCTTTGCGCTCTATACGAAATGGGCCCCGCGCCATAAGACAGTTCCTCTGTTATGCTACACAAAGTTAGGGGGTGCGAGATGCGTGACGGAGCTAGCGGCTAGTGTGGGATGGGCGATTTATAGGTGTACTCATGCAGGTGGCCGGTACGTGCGGCCATCCGCGCGGTGGGCAGTCTGCCGGCGCCGCCGGCCGCGCGGAAGGTCTGTGTCGCGCCATGCACGACGGTCATACTCTGGGCATTCTAAGCCAGGTAGACGGCATCTGGCTGTATGTGGCCATATTCCTGCTCATTCTGATCCAGGAGTGCGGTGTACCCCTTCCTATTTTACCGAGCGAGGTAGTGCTGCTCGGTGGGGGGTTTTTGGCGGCGGATAATTGGTTTGTGCTGATCGTGATGGGGATCACGGCAACCTCCGCGACCTTGCTGGGTAACTCCGTGCTCTTCATGATTAGTCGCCGTTTCGGTAGGGTAGCCCTCGACCGATATGGAAAGTACGTACACATGCACACCGAACGGGTGGACCGCATCGAACGGTGGATCGAGCGGCGCGGCAGCCCCATACTCTTCTATGGCCCGCTCCTCCCTATCCTCCGCGCCTACATGCCCGCGCTCGCCGGCATGTTCGGCGTCCCCTATCGGGCCTATATCGGCATTCTGGCCGGAGCGGCCCTGGTGTGGACCTTCGGTATGCTGATCATCGGTGCCGTGCTTGGCGTACACTGGTTCGACGCGGTCAGTTTCATGCGCCACAACATTACTATCGGCATCGCCATTGTCGTGGTGGTCGGCGCTCTGGTGGTGCTTGTCCTGCGTTGGACCCGCGCTATCGCGCTGACCGGAGACGCCGGTCGCCCGAACGACCCGACTCCCGAACTACCGCACGACAACTCCACCCTGCGCCTTACCCTTCACGGCATGGAGTGGAAGCACGAGGAAGGGTCGCCCTGACGCGAGCGCCCTCTCCGCTATCCGGTTCGGCCAATTGGCGGTAGGATAGGTATAGATGAAACCGGCCGCGCACCCCTCGGCCATCCACGCGAAGAGGTATTCGTATGTCCACGCAAATATCCCAAGATCAAGTAATTCGGCAGGTGGTGGAAGGGTATCCCGGTATTGACCAGGTATTCAAGGCCCATGGTCTGCCTTGCACCGGCTGCCATGTGTCAACCTATGAAACCGTAGCCGGAGGCGCCCGCACCCATCGGCTACAGTTGGATGAGTTACTGGCGGATCTCAACCAGTTTGTCGCCGCCGGCACCGTACCCGCCCCTAAGAAGATTCCCATGGCGAAAACGCCGAGCGCGGGCGCGGCCCGCCGTGAAGGGATCAAGCACGTGGTCGCCGTGATGAGCGGCAAGGGCGGCGTGGGGAAATCGCTGGTCACCGGCCTTTTGGCGGTGACCCTGCGCCGCGCCGGATACCGAGTAGGCATCCTCGATGGAGACATTACCGGGCCCAGTATTCCCCGCATGTTCGGCCTGGCCTCCCGCGCCATGCCGCAAGGCTCGCTCAATGCGCCCCGCAGCACAACCGGCATCGCCGTCATGTCGATGAATCTGCTGCTCGAGCAGGAAGATCAGGCCGTGATCTGGCGCGGTCCCATGGTCTCCGGCGCGATCAAGCAGTTTTTCAATGACGTGGACTGGGGTGAGTTGGATTTCCTCTTCGTCGACCTACCACCGGGCACGTCGGACGCGCCGATGACCGCCATGCAGGCCCTGCCGCTCGACGGCGTGGTGGTAGTCAGCACCCCGCAGGAGTTGGCTACCATGGTGGTTACGAAAGCCGTCCATATGGCGCAGCGCCTTGAAGTGCCCATCCTAGGGGTCGTGGAAAACATGAGTTATGTCATGTTGCCGGGCAGCGATCAGCCCTATGAGGTTTTTGGCCCCTCGCAGGGGCCAAATCTCGTGGCCGTTTCGGGCGCGCCCCTGCTGGGCCGGCTTCCCATTGACCCTGAAATTGCCCGATTGTGCGACGCGGGAAACATCGAGGCCTACCGCTCGGACCCGTTTGGCGAAATGGCGACTAACTTTCTGAAGATCGTCCGTAGTGACGACAAGGCGGTTGCCGCGCCGGGCAGCCGTCTCAAACTGGGGCGGTTGGTGCGGGGAACCTCGAACCGCTAAAGCGTAGGGCACGCACCATGGACAGGTCAGGAAAACCAGGGGCGCCCGATCCGGCCGAGCGAGGCGAGGCGCGAGCGCCGATCAGGCGGTCGGGCCGCGCCCGCCGGCGTCGCGTTGCCAAGGCGGCGCTCGGCGGCATGGGCGGGTTGCTCTCCATCATGATTGCGATTGCCCTGTATGTCGTCGATACGATCACCAGGGCGTCCCGCGTGACCTCCTTTGATAATTACACCTTCACCCCGTTCGAACTCGACATGCCCTGGGAAGACGTTAGTATTCCGGTCGGCACGAGTTCGCCCCTCTCGGGTTGGTGGCTGCCGCGGCCCGAGAGCAACCTGGTGATCGTGGTGTGCTACGGCTACCGCAATCGAAAGTGGGAAATGTTGGGGGTGGGCGCGGCCATGTGGCGCCGAGGCTACAATGTATTGCTCTTCGATTACCACGGGCACGGCGCTCACGTGGGCACCCGAATTACCCTGGGCTATCGTGAGCTGGATGATGCACTGGCCGCCATCGACTTCGCATACCGGAAGGTGCCCAGGGCGCGTCTTGGCGTGATCGGCTTTTCAATGGGCGGCTCCATCGGCATCATGGCCGCCGCCCGCGACCAGCGTATCCTTGCCGTGATCGCCGACAGCCCCTTTGCCGCCCAACGGAACCCAGTGCGGCTGCGGGTCCATCGCAGCCTGCATCTCTCGCGAGCCGGCAGTCCACTGCTGTTCCTGGCCGACCAGTTCCTCTACCGCCTCCTCGGTTACCATTTCCACGACGTAGAGCCGATCCGCGACATCAAGGGCCTGCGTGATCGCCCAATCCTCCTGATCCACGGCATGGAAGACACCATGGTCGATTACCGTGACTCGGTGGCCCTCTACGACGCCGCGCCCGGCCCCAAGGAACTCTGGCTCGTGCCCCATGTGGATCACTGCGGCGCCTATTTCCTCGACCGGCCCGCCTACATCGAGCGCACCTATACCTTCTTCAAGAAGGCGCTCCGCGATCCCGAGCCGATCACTGAACCGCTTCGCGCGCCGCTGCTGAATTAAGGGCGCCCGCGGGTTCAGGTGGTGTCGGCGGCTAACCATGGGAACCGGCCGATCATGGTCCGCGTCTCAATCGGGGTGCCTCCGTTAAATAAATTGAACTTGAACAGCAAGAATAGGAAGACTATGAGCAACAACACGATCAGCACCGCCGCCAGCGCCGCCATGTCGCCCCGTCCGTCGTCGGGCACTTCATCAGGCACTAAAGGCACCTCCAGTCCAGCCGTGGACTACCTTCAAATCGACTGCACGGATACAGCGGGAAAGTCAGGAATCATGGTACCGCTTGGTATACTCCGCCAGGGGAGGAATCAGTGAGCTTACAAATGGGAATCGTGGGTTTGCCCAACGTGGGTAAGTCCACCCTGTTCAATGCCTTGACTGCGGCGGGAGCGCCCGTCGCGAACTATCCGTTCTGCACGATCGACCCTAACGTGGGCGTGGTCGAAGTGCCCGACGAACGTTTGGCACGTCTGGCCGAGATGGTACACCCTAAAAAGATCGTCCCCGCCGCCATGGAGTTTCTGGATATTGCCGGCCTGGTGCGCGGCGCCAGCAAGGGGGAGGGGCTGGGTAACCAGTTCTTGGGCCACATCCGCGGCGTGAACGCGGTGGGCATGGTGGTGCGCTGCTTCTCCGACAGCAACGTTTCTCACGTCGAGGGAGGTGTGGATCCGCGGCGCGACATCGAGACGATCTCCACCGAGCTGTGCTTGGCCGATCTGGCGAGCGTGGAGAAGCGGGCCGACCGTTCCCGTAAATCCGCCAAGACCGGCGATCGTAAGTTCTTGCTGGAAGCCGATGCGCTCGACGCGCTGGCCGCCCATCTCAACGACGGCCGCGCCGCCCGTACATTTGCACTCAGCGAGGAGCTGACGCCGATCGTCGATGAACTGCAGTTGCTCACCGCCAAGCCGGTGCTCTACATCGCCAACCTGGACGAGAGCGACTTAGTCGGCCTGCAGGACGGTCGGAAGCCTGCCTCGCTCGAGGTAGTGGAGGAGGTGGCCGCCGCCGAGGGCGCCGGGACGGTAGCGGTCAGCGCCAAGATCGAGGCTGACCTCGCCGAGCTTGATCCCGAGGAAACCGCGATGTACATGGAGGAGATGGGCCTCAAGGAGGGCGGGCTGCCCCGCATGATTCGCGCGGGTTATGCCCTGCTGGATTTGATCACCTTTCTCACCGCCGGAGAGCCGGAGGTGCGGGCCTGGACCATCCGCCGCGGCACCCGCGCTCCCCAGGCGGCAGGCACCATTCACAGCGACATCGAGCGCGGTTTCATTCGGGCCGAGATCACGGCCTACAACGACCTCGTGTCCGCCGGATCGTTCACCGCTGCCCGCGAACGCGGATTGACCAGGCTCGAAGGCAAGGAGTATGTCATGCAAGACGGCGACGTGACCTACTTCCGGTTCAACGTGTAAGGGAGCGGCATCATGGCCCCGACCCCCGGTGTGCTCGGCCACCTCATCCTGGTGGCGGTCATCCTGCTTGCCCTCGCCCTGTTCGCCCAGCGCGCCTGGCGACTGGTACGCCTGGTGCGAACCGGAGCGCCGGAGGACCGCTTTGACGACATGCCGGGGCGGATTCACGATTTGCTGCTCTATGTATTTGGTCAGCGCAAGCTGATCAAGACGCCGAATCGCGTGGCCGGTATCATCCACGCCCTCATCTTTTGGGGCTTTCTGATCATCACCCTGGGCACCCTGCAGTTGTTCGGCAGCGGGTTGAACCACGGCTTCCTCCTTCCGGCGGTAGGGAACGACCCCGTATACATGGTGCTGCTCGATCTGATGATCCTGCTTGTCCTGGGCGCCGTGTGCGCCGCCGCGTATCGGCGGATCGTGCTCAAACCATATCGCTTGACCACCAAACCCGATGCCTGGATCATTCTTGGCCTGATCGCGATCCTGATGATCACCCTCCTGCTCACCGAGGCGTTCGGCGTGGTTGCCTATGGTTCGGGACTCGCCCACTGGTCGTTCCTGGGCTACGCGATTTCCGGCCTCCTGAGCGGCGTCCCTCATAACGCGACGGCCGACTGGTTCGGCGTCTTCTGGTGGGCGCATATCCTCACCGTACTGGGCTTCCTCGTCTACTTGCCGTCCAGCAAACACCTGCACATCCTCACGGCCGCCTTCACCGTGTTCTTCCGTCCGAGCACGGCAAAGGGGGCCATGTCCCCGATCAGCGATATCGAGAACCAGGAGCATTTTGGGGTCGGGAAGCTGGAGCAATTCGGTTGGAAGCAGCTCCTCGATACCTTCTCATGTACTGAATGCGGACGCTGCGACCGCAATTGCCCCGCGCTGCTCAGCGGCAAGCCGCTCTCGCCCAAGGAAGTGGTGCTCAACATCAAATACGGGTTGTTCAACGATTCCGCCGACCTGCTGGCCGGCAAGGGGTCCAACCTGGACGGCGCCCATCCCCTGATCGGCGGCCTGATCGCGGATGAAACGCTGTGGTCCTGCACGACGTGCCGTTGGTGCGTAGAGGCGTGCCCCGTGTTTATAGAGCACGTGCCGAAAATCCTCGACATGCGCCGCAATCTCGTGCTGGAGGAGAGCCGTTTCCCAGCCGAGATTCAGCCGGTTTTCACCAATCTGGAGCGGAACGGCAATCCCTGGCCGCTCCCCAAGAAGCAGCGCGGCGCCTGGGCCAAGGAACTCGACGTACCGACCATGGCCGAGATAGCGGCAACCGGAGAGCAGATCGATGTCCTCTACTTCGTGGGTTGCATGGGATCGTATGACCAGCGGAATAAGAAGGTGGCGGCGGCGATCGTCAAGCTGCTCAAGGCGGCTAATGTGAAGTTCGCCATCCTGGCCAAAGAGGAGACCTGCACCGGCGATCCAGCGCGACGCATCGGCAACGAGTATCTCTTTCAGACTCTGGCGGCTCAGAACATCCAGACGCTCAACGACTATGGGGTCAAGAAGGTGCTCACCGCGTGCGCTCACTGCTTCAACACGATCAAGAACGAATATCCGCAGTTCGGCGGTTCATACGAGGTGGTTCACCATACCGAGTTCATCGCCGAGTTGGTCAGCCAGGGCCGGCTGAAGCTCGATCGCCCGGTTAACGCAGGCACGATGACCTTCCACGATCCCTGCTATTTGGGTCGATACAACGATGTCTTCGAGCCGCAACGGGAGGTCCTCCGCGGTTTGCCGATGGCGAACCTGGTCGAAATGGAGCGTTCGCGCCGCACCAGTTTTTGTTGCGGGGGCGGCGGCGGCCGATCGTTCATGGAGGAGCGCACCGGGAAACGGATCAGCCATGTCCGCATCGAGCAAGCAATGCACGTTAAGCCCGACACCATCGTCGCCGCCTGCCCATTCTGTACGACGATGTTCGAGGACGGCATCAAGGGTCTGGAGGTCGACGACAAGTTAAAGGTGCGCGACTTCGCCGAGGTAGTCGCCGACTCTCTCCAGCAAGCCGAACCGGCGGCCACGGCGACGGGCGACCCGGCGGGCGCGGCAGAGCGGTAGGTTACACGAGCCTCATCGGCGCCGCGTAGAGCCGTGCGACGTAGAGGGCAAGAAGAGAGTTGATCCTCTGTGTTTCCTTAAAAGTGGCCATGCTACACTGGGATCACATCCAAGTAATGTCATCAAGGAGAACGGCACGCCTCGTCGAGGTTTCACCATGGTTCCGCCTGTTTGTAACCCACCACAAACCGCGCCGGCGCTAGGTGAGCTTCGATGGTCGCGCGTGGTGGGCGAAGGAACTGCAAGTGAACAACCTCAGGACCGATGACCGGCCGCGACCTCAGCCGGGTTCAGACCGACCACCGACGAAAGGGCCGCGTTTCGGCATCTCCGGCCGCACCTGGATTATCTGGCTGATCATCCTCCTCATCTTCAATATCGTCTTTTACGGGCCGCTGATCGAAGGGCAGGGCAACAGCCATACCGTCACCCTCTCCTACAGTACCCTCCTGGCCCAGGTGAAGGCCGGCGATATCAAAACGGCGAGCATCTCGGACAACACGGTGGAGGGCGATTTCAAAAAGCCGTATCAGGAGACAAAGGGTGGCCCCACCTACCAGCACTACACGGCGAATCTTCTGCCCATCGGGGATCCGAATCTCGTCTCCACGCTCAATGCGCACGGAGTACGTATCACCGGTACAAGTTCCGCCCAGCCGCTCTGGCTCAGCGTGCTTGGTCTTTTGATCCAAGCCCTGCCGATCCTCTTCTTTGCCGGTCTGATTTACTTCATGTTTCGGGCGTCGCGTCAGCAACAGCAAGGCGTGTTCGGCTTCGGGAAGAGCCGCGCCAAGCTCTATACCGAGGAACGTCCGCGCACTACCTTCGCCGACGTGGCGGGCGCCGACGCGGCAAAGAGCGAGTTGCGCGAACAGGTTGATTTCCTGCGCGACCCGGTCAAGTATCAGGCGCTGGGTGCGCGTATTCCTAAGGGTGTATTGCTGGTAGGCCCTCCCGGCACGGGCAAAACCCTGATGGCTCGTGCCGTGGCCGGCGAGGCCCATGTGCCCTTCTTTAGCCTCAGCGCCACCGAGTTCGTCGAAATGTTCGTGGGCGTGGGAGCCAGTCGAGTGCGCGACCTCTTCGAGAAGGCAAAAGCCGATGCGCCGGCCATCGTCTTTATCGATGAGATCGATGCCATCGGGCGCCGACGCAGCGGCGGGGGGCCACTCGGTGCCGGCTCGAACGACGAACGCGAGCAGACGTTGAATCAGTTGCTCGCCTCAATGGACGGCTTTGAGCCGAATGAAGCGGTCATCGTGCTGGCCGCGACCAATCGGCCGGAGGTGCTGGATCCGGCGCTGCTCAGACCCGGCCGGTTCGATCGGCAAGTGACCGTCGATCCACCGGATCGCCAGGGCCGCGAGGCAATCCTCAAGATCCACACGCGAAATATGCCGCTCGCGCCCAATGTGCGTTTGGACGCGCTCGCCGGAGCTACACCGGGAATGAGCGGCGCCGATCTGGCAAATCTGGCAAACGAGGCAGCACTGACCGCCGCGCGCATGGGGCACGATCAGGTCACCGCCGCCGACTTCGACACTGCCCTGGATCGCATTACCCTTGGTTCGCTCGGTGCCGCGCTTATGCTCCAGGATGAGCGTCGTACGGCGGCGTACCACGAGGCCGGGCACGCTTTGGTGGCGTATCTGTTGCCTAATATGGATCCGATTCGTCGCGTTACGATCACGCCCCGGGGGCGATCCCTGGGAGTAACGCAGTTCCTCCCGATCGATGATCGGCGTAACTATCGTCGCGAGTATTTGCTCGACCGCATGACGGTCGGTTTGGGCGGCCGTGCCGCGGAAGAACTCGCCTGCGACGATATTACCTCGGGGGCACAGAGCGACCTTCAGATGGTGACACAAACGGCGCGCGTCATGGTGACCCAGCTTGGCATGGCCGAGGAGCTCGGTCCCACCGTCTACGGTGCTCCGGGCGACGGAGACCTTGGCGGCAGCCCTTATGCCGCCTGGGAACCAAAAGAGTATAGCGAGGAGACCGCGAGCCGGATTGATGCCGCGGTGCAACGACTCATCGACGAGGCCCACCAGCAAGCGCGCAGCCTACTGAGCAAAAACCGCCCCACGCTGGACGCGATCTGCAATGCCCTGGTGCAGGAGGAAACGCTGACCCTCGAGCAGATCGTTGCCATCGTGCAATCAGTACAGGATGGCGACCGAAACCAGCCGGTGGCCCAGGCCGACCGCCGAGAGAGCCAGGCAAGCTGAGCGTCACCCCGCCGCGGAGGATTCCTGGATCGACACCAGGTAGGGGAACCGTCCCAGACGGTAACCTTGGCACGGGTTTCAGCTATACTTCAAGTACGTGGGGTCGAGGAGTCCCCGGAAGGGAGTTGCCCTTTTGAATATGGGATTTGCCGGTACCGGCACCCTGACCTAAAACCGTCGGTTAGAGTCGACGCCTTGATCGCTGTCCTAACCCACGTCGCGGGCGCGTCAACAAAGTAGCATCCTGACCCTACGAGGAGGAATTACCATGGCGACAACACGCTGGTACGGCCGAGACACCCAACTCACGGTGCGCATGGGCCTTACCCTATTTCTGCTGTTCGTACTCTACAGCGCCTTCCTGGCGGTGCTGTGGTTTGCCACGGGTAGCGCCGCCTTGCTGGTCCTGGTCGGTGCCGGCTTTGTGCTCTTTCAGTACTTTGCCTCCGACCGCCTGGTCCTGCTGAGCACCGGCGCGCACCTGATCGATGATCAAAGCCAGCCGGATCTTCATCGCATCGTGCAACGTCTGGCGCAGCTTGCCGATTTGCCCACGCCGCGACTGGCCTTGATGCAAACCCACCTCCCCAATGCTTTCGCTACGGGACGGAGTCCGAAGCACGCGATCATCGCCGTAACCAGTGGTCTGCTCCAGATGCTCGAACCTGAAGAACTGGAGGCCGTCCTGGCCCACGAAATGAGCCATATCAAGAACCGTGACATGATGGTGCTGACCTACGCCAGTCTCCTGGCGAGTGTCGCTGCCTTCATCGTCCAGGTCGGTATGTGGACCGGTTTCGGCGGCAGCATGCGCGGCCGGCGGGACAGCAACAATTCCGTGGCGCTGGTGTTCCTCGCCTCCGCCGTGGTGTGGGCGGTGAGCTTCTTCCTGCTCCGCCTCCTTTCTCGCTATCGTGAGTATGCGGCGGATCGCGGTTCCGTGCTGCTGACCGGCTCACCGGCTGTGATGCGTTCAGCGCTGATCAAGGTAAGCGGCACCGCAAGCCGTATCCCCACCGCGGACTTGCGTACCGCTCAGGCCATGAACGCGTTCTTCATCGTGCCGATTGGGGCCAAGAGCAGCTTTGGCGAGTTGTTCCAGAC
>JAICHN010000088.1 GCA_025924845.1 Chloroflexota bacterium
GCCGCCGGCAAAGTGCTGGCAAGTGAGTTGTCTGTCGACCGGGTGTTGCAGCGCATTGTAGAGATCGCAACGGCGCTCGTCGGTGCTCGCTATGGCGCCCTCGGCGTGATCGGTCCGGACGGCTATCTTACAGACTTCATCACCACCGGAATCTCACCTGAGGAACGGGCACGCCTCGGCCACCTACCGCGCGGGCATGGCCTGCTCGGCGTACTGATCCACGAAGGGCGGTCGCTACGGGTGCCGGATATAGGGCGAGACCCTCGTCGGATTGGCTTTCCGGCCAATCACCCTCCCATGACCAGCTTGCTTGGCGTGCCTATCCGCCTGCGTCAGGAAGTGGTGGGCGATCTGTATCTTACCAACAATATCCACGCGTCGGAGTTCTCCGAGGACGATCGATACGTCGTCGAGTTGCTTGCCGCACACGCCGGAATCGCCATCGAGAATGCGCGGCTGCATGCCCAGGCCACGGAGGTGACGAGGCTCCGTGAGCGTGATCGTTTCGCCCGTGACCTACACGACGGCATTATCCAGGACATCTATGCAGCCACGCTGCATTTGGAGGATGCCGGCCAGGATGTACTCGATGCAGGCGTACGGGACCGGCTGCAGGGAGTGGCCGATCACCTGAGCCGCGTGATCGTGGATATCCGCACCTATATCCAGGGTTTGCGCGCCCGGGAACTGGAAGAGCGTCCGCTCGATGAGGGACTGGCTACCCTGGTGGATGAGGTGAACGGGCGGGCCGGACTGACTGCCTCGTATGCGGTCGAGGGCGACGTGTGCCGAGTACCCGATCCTATTGCCGATGCACTGCTGCACATCACCCGGGAGGCGCTGACCAACGTGGTCAAACACGCCAATGCCGGAAAGGTAGAGGGGCGGCTGCACTACGAGGCCGCACGCGTCACCCTCACGATCAGCGATGATGGCCGGGGCTTCGAGGCGCAGGCAGAATTCGGGGAAGAGCATCACGGCCTGCGCAATCTCCGCGCCCGAGCCGCCGAGGTCGGCGGTACGTTTACCGTACGCAGCACCGCTGGGGCCGGCACCACGCTCCAGGTGGTGATGCCCACGGGAACCCCTTAGCGAGCACAACAACGACAGGCCGCTCAGGCCGGCGCCGCCGCGCGCAGCCTGAGCGCCATTTCGCGGGCGATCACGCTCCGTCTGAAGCGATGGTCAGGCCAGGGGGTCGACGATCAGTTCGTCCTTTACTGTGTGGATGCTCGTAGCGTGCCCCGCGGCACCTACCACCGCTTGCTTCTCCCACCAGGAGTGTACGCGGCCGGTCAGCCGCACCGTGCCATCAAACACCTCCACGATAATACGGCGCGCTTCGCGCTCGGCGCGGCGTTCCAGCGCCTGCTCGATGGCGGCCTGAATGTCCGCGGGATCAACCTGCGGGGCGCTGATCGTGATATGGTTGATCACGCCGGAAACTCCATAGAGATTACGGATGGCCCGTGCGGCATCTTCACGCCGGTTCCAGCGATCTACCGAACCCGTGAGCGTGACCCATCCGTTGCTCACCGTGCTCTGGATACGCTCGTGTGGAACCATGGTGTCCCATTCCAGGGCCTGCCGCACCGCTTGTGCGATCTCGGTGTCGGTGCGGGCGCCGGGGCCCGCCACCTTGACCGTGAGGTCGTTGGCCACATCCAGCACGCCCGCGACGCGGTGTGCCGCGTCAGCCGCTGCCGGCTTGCCAGCATAGTTGCCGACCGTGCCGGTCAGCGTGACCGTGCCATTATGCACCCCCACGCCCACCTCGGTTTCGTCGACCCTGCTATCCCATTGCAGTTCCCGTAATACATCCTGCTGGATCCGCCAATCAGTTTTTGCAATCATTGGTGTCATGGTCTGCTTCCTCCTCCTGCATCGCAGTCATCCATACGCTGTACTTACGAGGCCGGCTGTCCGGCGGGAGACACGTCCCCAATGATCACCTTCCTCTCAGGGGCAGCACGTGGGCCGGCCCTACAGGGGACTGGTCCGACCACGGCGTGGCCTGACAGTCCCCTATCGGACCGCTTGGTTATTTCACCGCAATCTTCCGCGGCCGCGGCTTTTGCTGCGCCGGCCTGGGAACGTGCACCTCGAGCAGGCCATCGGCATAGTTGGCCGTAATCTGCTCGGGCTTGACCTCAAACGGTAGCGGGATACGCCGGTAGAAGCTGCCGAAGCTACGCTCCACCCGGTAGTAGTCTTCCTCCTTCACCTCGCTCTCCGCCTTGCGCTCGCCGCGAACGACCAGGTCACCCTCTTCAAGGTTGATGTCGATATCCTCTTTCTTGACACCGGGCAACTCGGCCTTCACCACCAGCGAACCATCCTTCTCGAAGATGTCCATAGTGGGTGCCCAGGCGCTGGGCGCCAGAGACAACGAGCGCAAAGGACGGCTGAGTGGGCGCGGCATCATCGGCCAGGTTTGCCCCCAGATACGCTGCAACTCGTCCTGCAGCGTATCGAGTTGGGCAAACGGATCCCAGCGGCGTACGGCGCGCTCGCTACTCTGCTGTACTTCGGGTTTGGTTTGTGTGACGGCCATGTGGAATTCCCTTTCCGCACTCCTATGCCGCGCCACCCTTCCGGTGGTGCTTCCCGATCCCTCCGAACTATGGCGCCACCTCCTTCTCACGTCCTGGTGCTCACCCTCTTAACCGAGAAGTTCGGCGCGTAAGAGCACCACCACGCCTACCTTCACCGTAGCGCGGGGACCTGCTCCCGGCATCAGGTGATCCACCTGAGGTTGCCCGGCAGGCTACCGGCATAGGTGTAGTACCTATGCATGCCGGAGGGAGGACCGGTACCGCCAGAGGCGGCGGTTTCCGAGGCGGTGAACCCGGGTACGAGGCTCTATTGCATAGCGCGACCGCTACTTGTGCCGGAACGTCCATAGTCGCGGCAGGATATCGTGGCCAATGTCGTGCGTCTGGGTACCGCGCCCGAGATGTGAGAGACCAGCGGGTTGGCTCAGGCTATCCTGGGTACCTCATGCCACGACCAAATAGCCCTCCTGCAGCGCGTAGGTGGTGATGTCGGCGCGGTTGTGCAAGTCGAGCTTGGCCATCATATGGGTGCGATGGGTATCCACGGTCTTGGCGCTGATGCCCAGCCGACCGGCGATCTGGGCATTGCTGTGGCCGCGCGCCACCAAGCGCAGCACGTCGCGCTCACGCTCGGTCAATGTGCTGTGCCCAGGCGGCTGCAGCCCACATCGGGCAGCATGGAACAGCATCTCCTTGGTTGTAGCATCATAGGGCCACGAGACCGCCAACTCGCCTTTCGCCACTGTATATACCGCACGCACCAAGTCCTCGACGGGTGCATCGGTCGGCAAATAGCCGAGGGCGCCCGCCTCCAGGGCACGCAGCAGATGTGGTTCGTACTTCACACTGGAGAGCATGAGGACCCGGATCTGGGGAGCATGCGCTTTGATGTGCTCCAGCACCTCGATGCCGGTCAGATCAGGTAAGCCGATATCGAGGATGACCACCGTTGGTTGCATGCGGAGCGCCAGTGCGGCCGCACCGTCGCCATTGTGCGTCTCACCGACCACCAACATATCCGGCCGACGGTCTAGAACCAAGCGAATACCGGCACGCATTAGGGTATGATCATCCACCAGTAATATTCTGATCATACGTACGCTCCTTCCTGTAGGGACAATGCCGGGATCCCAAATTGAACATAGCTACGCACTCCGCTCCACAACAGGGCCGGTTGGCCCTCAAGCGCGGACTGAAGGTCATAAAGCGCGCCAGGCCGTGCTTGCCGTCTTGGTTCGCCGTGCCCAGGTCCATATGCGCGGATGGAGCCTTTCGGCCTCAATTTCGGGGCCGTTTGCCACTTCTACCCTCGGATCTTGGCGCGTACACTCAAAGTAGACGGAGCCGCGCTCACGTTGTCACGTGCGACACCTACTTTGTCGCCGTGGCGCAGGGAAGGGAGACGAGCGATGAGAACTATCCACACTCCAACCGCTGTATCCGAGGCAGAGAAGCTGGTCGAGCCCGCCCGCGATGACCAAGGCGAACTTCCTTTGGAACCTACGTCCCGCAAGGAGAAGCTCATCGAGGCCGGGATCCTCCTGATTAGCATGTTCGACCAGGCGATGGTCCGGGCCAATAGGGCACGAACGCGGGCAGGATGGGCCGCGTCCGTCAGGCTACGGCAACCGTGGGACGGGACACGCTGCGACTAGACTCCCGCGCCGCATGGCGGGGAGCGCAAACTCGTGATCTTCATCGCGTTGCCGCTGCGGGACGGCGAAATCTTCGGCGGCGCGTACATCAAGCCTAGCCGTGCTGAGTGTGCCATCTACGTTATGCCGGTGCTCGACGTCGGGCCGACCCATTGGCTGATACAGGCATCGGAGGCCGAGTTGACCCCGGCCGTCGTCGACGGCCTGTTCAGCTTGACCTTCAGCGACGATGCCGGCGCGGCCGCGCGCCTTGCGCCGCACTACGGCTTCGACCTCTTTACCACCCCCTGGAGTTGAGGCGTGGTCGCGATGTCGCGGCGGCAGCCCACGAGTACCGGCGAGACGGGCCGCGGTGTTAAGCCGCTCAGCGGCCCGCCCCCATGAGCAAAAGGAGCACGATCGTGCTCAAACCGATCATGATCTTGATTACCCCTTCGGCGGTTGTGACATTAGGTACGGCCGAGGTTTCGGCAGCCGTCGCGAGGTTCAAACGATGTGAGCCGCTGGTCGGCCGGAAGTGCGGCACGTGCGATGCCGTGTTCTCCACCCAGGATGCGTTACGGGCGCACCTTATAGAGCAGTACCATGGCTTCCAATGCCTGCGCTGCGGGGCGCTCTACGCCGGCCGTGGCGATCACATGTGTCCGTGGAAGTCGCGGGAGACTGAGGCGGGCGACCTTGCTGCCCGCGGCAGATCATCGTCGAGTATGACGACCTGATTGGCAGTGATGCGGGCGTCCGGACTGCCGGCAGAACGCGAGTACCGCGTTGCATATGATCACGGCGCCGCGGAACATGCCAATCGGAAAGGCCATACCGCGGTCTCTCCATCGGCCTTATCCGTGGTGGCCGGCTGCCCCTTTATCGTGCTCAACTACGACACCGCGGATGCTCCGACCCCCTGTCTCGACTGTAGGCTGCGCTTTGCTAGGCCCGCGGTGGTGCTAGGCACGAGCAGCACGGGCATTTCGGCCCGCCGCACCACTTCCTCGGCCACGCTGCCGTAGACCAGCTTGTCGAGTCCATGGCGACCGTGGGTTGCCATCACAATCAGGTCTGCACGCTCGGCCGTCGCCACCGCGGGAATCTCTTGGGATGGATAGCCCACTACCGACCGCGACTTCCAGGTTGACCCGCTGAGATAGGCATTGCCCGTAGTGGTGAGATAGGCGTCCGCCTCGGCCTGATGCCGGGTGGTCTCCTGGTCGGCCTGCTCGAGGATCGCCGTCATCGCATCACCGGTCAGCATGGGCACCGCGATGGGTTGGAAGGGCGGCACTGCTTGCAGTAGAATCACTTCGCCGTTCCGGGCGAGTTGTTCCTTGCTGAGGTAGGCGAGGGCCGCCTCTGCCGAGGGCGTACCGTCAACGGGTACCAGCAGCCTTTGGAAGAGGGCCAGGGCCTTCTCGAACGAGTGGTGTCCGGCGCGGGTAAGCAGGATCGGTGCGGGCTGCCTGCTGATTACCGCCTCGGCAACGGAACCGACCAACACATGGCGCAGTCCCGTGACCCCGTGCGTGCAGATGCTAATCAGGCCCACATTGTGCGCCTTGCAGGCAAAGAGGATAGCGCGAACAGGTTCGCAGGGCAGCACCTCGATCTGGGCGGTGAATCCCTGGCGTGCCAAATCCTCCCGCACGGCTTGCAAATAAGCCATCGCCTCCTGGACACGACGACCCTCTCCCCTTTCCACGTCCAGGTCGAGTGCGCCAAATGAGACGGCACGCATCAGCCACAGCACCGCACCCGTCTGGCGGGCGAGGCGACACGCGGAGATCAGTCCCTCCTCGGCGATCGCGGATCCATCCAACGGTACGAGTATCGTATCACGCATCATGACCTTCCTTCTCTCGTCTGATCCGCCGACAGGACACGGCCGGACTCCGCATCCCTACCATACGCTGCACTGTTGCCGGCTTCCCACGGCCGAATGGGGTCGAGTTGGGGAGCCGAAAGTCACCTTTACCTCAGTCCCTATCCTCCAGGAGATCGGTTCCGTGCCGTGGTCACTCATGCCTGTTCGGCGAAGTGGCGGCTCCGAATATGACCTCGATGCCGTGGCCTCGCAGGCGTTCCTTTAGGTTCGCCGACACCGCGCGACCGGTAGGCTGGAGAGTGCCGGCGTGCATGGCGGCCAGGGGAACAAGCTGGTAGACCCCGTTGGGCTCGCCGGGATGGGCTGGGCCGCTCAGTTCGGCGATCTCCGTAACGACTCGACGATTCGCCGGGCGCCCCTCGATCAGTGCGGGTACCCTTTGCAGCTGCACCACCAGATTGACGGCCTCAATAATAGCCCTTCGCACTGCCGATAAAGACGGCACGTCGTCGGCGCGCAGGCACAGGCTCTCCAGGCGCATCAGTGCCTGGAGCGGCCTGCCCGCATGAATGGTGGTAATCGAACCGTTGTGCCCGAGCGACATCGCGTCCACCATGTCCCAGGCCGCGCCATCCCGCACTTCCCCGATTACGACGTGGTCCGGTCGCAACCGTAAGGAGAGACGGACCAACTCGCGCTCGGTGCAGCCGCCGACCCCTTCGTAGTTGGGATGCCGCACCTCCAATTGTGTCAGGCGAGGGCGCGGCAACGCAATCTCGATCGGATCCTCAATGGTGACGATGCGTCGTTCACACGGTAGTGACCCAAGCAGGCTCTGGAGCAGGGTGGTCTTGCCTGAGCTGACCTCTCCGGCAATGACGACGTTCGCGCCGCCCGCCAAGGCGGCGCCCAGAGCGTCCAGCAGCGATTGGGGGATGGTACCGAGGTTGATCAGATCCCGCGCTTCGAGCCGTCTTCGCCCGTGTAGCCGTACCACCAGTGAAGGCCCCCCCAACGCAAGCCGCTGATGGACAGCGGTGACCCGGGCCATCGGCAGACGCATTTCCTGCACCGGCTGGGCCTCGCTTAGGGACTGACCGTGGGTAGCGCCCATCCGCTCAATCAGATAGCGGATGCGGTCGCCACTGAGGACCAGCCCGCTCCCCTCCAGGATGCCGTGCCGCTCGACGTACACTTCCTGGCCCGGCCCGTCGACGACGATCTCCGTCACTTCGGGGTCGAGGAATAACTGATCGAGCTCGGCATAGCCGCGCAGGATGCTGAAGAGCACCTGGGCGGCGTAGGTCGGCAGCTTGGCGCCTGGGGGCATGTGCCGTTCCTGTTCGGAGAGGGCACGTGGAATGAGATCATTGCGGATCGCATCATCGAGTTCAGCGTCGCTGCCATGCTCGAGGAAGCGATCGGCAACTGCCTCGCGGACCTGGCCGATCGCGGCCTCCAACGCGTGCCAGACGGCGATATCCCCCTCGGCACGCAAATAAGGCGGAAATGCGGGCTTATCGGCGCTGCTCGCCATGGCGTGGGCCCTCCTCCCGCGATCCGCGTCTCTCGAATATCTCCTTCAACCATACCCGGTGGCAGGCGCCGGCCCCAGGGCCGAAAGGGATGGCGATAAGCGGCCGGAAGTCACCTTCCAGGTCCGCCGACGGCGCGGCGAAGCATAGTGACACCCACCCATCAGGTGGTTCACCTGATGGCAACCAAGAACATGGGTTGTATGCTGATCTTGGAAATACCGATGAGGATCGGCAAGCAAAAAGGCCTGTAGGGCGCGAGTGGGTATAAACGGATGCGCCATATGGCGCCTGTAGAGTGGAGGAATCATGATCACCTCACAATCGGATCTCGCCCTTGTGGTCGGGTTCGGCAGCGACGTCGTGTGCAATGACGATTACACTGGTCATGTGTACCGGCTGGTAGTAGATCCGGAAACCAGACGGGTCACTGGTCTCGTTGTCGAACATGGCCTGCTCCATCACCGAGTCGTGGTGCCTATGACGCACGTCAAGCGGATAGCGGACAAGGTGACCGGCCTGGACATCGATAAGTATGAGCTGGCTGCCCTACCTGCGTATATAGCTGTAGACTTTTCCCAGCCTGACCCCGCCTGGGCCGGCCGCCACGGCGCGGTTCGGGACGATGCAATGGTAGAGAGGTACACGTACGCGCCGTGGGGCCCACCCGCCGGTTTTGAAACCCCCAATGTGATAGTCAGGACTCACCTGCATACCGGCATCCCCGAGCCCCTGATTGCCCTGGGGCGTGGGACACGCGTGTCATGTCCCTCGGGGTTGGTAGGCCATCTTGAGCAGGTGATGCTCGATCCGGCGACGCATACGATTAGGGCGCTGATAGTGCGCGGAGGACACCTCCGCCCCAGTGAGACGCAGCTGCCTGCCGGCAAGATTACCGCCATGACCGAACGTGAAATCTACGTCGAGGGTGATCGGTAGGCGCAAGTCGACACTCGAATGGGCGTCGCGGACAGGGCCGGCAGGCGTATCAAGTACGCCGAATCGCGTAAGCTCACCGATTTCCCCGCGTGCTGTGAACGGGGAGGAAATATCCGGAGTCTTTACGCTCCGGCTACCGCTCACCGTCAAGGCAACCGCGGCAGTGGTGTCCACTTTACCCTCACGATGCGCCGCTCTTGCTGACGGGACTGTCGAAGGAGGGCCAGTCGGCCCCCAAGCGACCGACCAGTGGCTCTATTGTGCCGGCTCCCCGATCGACTACCGTGACGATAGGTAGGATGACGGGCTATGTGCGGTACAGGTCGTTTCCGCGCCCGCCGCCGGATTCCGCGAAGGGAGTGCGTACCTCATGAAGCAATGGATCGCATCGCCGATAGCTCCAACGGTGCCCATGACCGAGTTCACCGCCGACCAGTGGGAGGCGTTGGGTAGGCTTCGCGCCTGCTACAGGGCGCGCATTGAGTTCTTCAGCCCGCGCGAACTGGCATACTTGCGCTTCCAGCGTTGGCTCTATCAGTCGGGCCGCCTGGACCAGTAGATTCGCGGTCAGTCCCGCCGGAAGGCACGGCACTGCGTGTTGAAGTTCATTCATGTTGGATTACAGGGCGACGTTCAGGCGGCCCGCGGCACAAAGGGGTGACCACGCTATCAATAGCAACGGCACTATGATCGGCAGTGTCAATGCCGCCGGCACCATCATTATCTCGGGGCGGGTAGACACTTGCGTGCCGGCTGTCGGCGGGGACAGCATCGTCACCCGCGCTATGCCGCGTTAGAGAGACCACTCCATGACAAGGTGGTGAACGATGGGCAGGGAACAAACAGCATATCCCGTGCAGTATTCGGTGGATTACCCGGATCGCCAACTCGACCGAACAACCACGTTCTTCCGTCTGTTTGCGGCCATTCCCATGTTGATTTTACTGAGCAACGTGGATGGGGGGACGTGGCAGTGGACGTCTCACGGCAGGACGACGGCAGTGGCGGCGGGCGCCGGCGGATTGTTGGTGTTCGCACCGCTGCTGGTCACCGACCAATACCCTCCGTTCCGCCTTTCGGCGTGAAAAGCGCAGGCGCGCGAGGGTAAGTCAGAGAAAGGTGGATGGTATGTGGTGGCAAGATGTACTCTGGGGCTTCTGGAATGGTTGCACCGCGTGGGCGATCTTGGTCGTCCATGCCGTAGGAGGCTGGCACGAGTATCCTTTCTTCGATAATTCCAGGGGCGGCAACTGGTACGATTTTGGGTTCTTGCTAGGTGCGGGGTCTCCCCTGCTCGGGGCCTTTGGCACCGGCAGGCGGCGGACCGCCGGCGCCGAACGGAAGGTCACTGAACGGACCTAGCGGCGAGCGGCAAGCTGACGTACGCTCCAAGTCCGCGGCTGAACTCGGCCGAAGCGACTCAGTCGGCGGTGTGCCGCCGTTCGGCATGGTGTGTCGGCAGGTATAGATGCGCTATCGCGCACGCAGTGCATTCAGTATCACCGTCGCGTCGAGCGCCTCCTGTAGCAATGCACCGAGCGTCGGAGGGATGAAGCCGAAGGCGGCCACTACCATCAATGTCCCGCTCACACCCAACCCTATCCAAATGCTCTGCAAGGCAATGTGCAGAGTGTGCTGACCGATGGCCACCGCATCGGCGACACGACCCACGTCGTCCACGACGATTACCGCGTCGGCCGCCTCGGCCGAGACCGCGGCCCCGTGCGCGCCCAGGGCCAACCCCACCGTTGCCGTGGCCAGAGCAGGCGCGTCATTGATCCCATCGCCCACCATCAGCACCACCGGGTGCCGAAGCAGTAGTTCGCGCACCACTTCCACCTTCTGGGCCGGCAGCAAGTCCGCCTTGACCGTGGAGATTCCCGCCTGCCTGCCGATCTTCCGGGCCGTCGCCTCGTCGTCGCCGGTCAGCATCACCGTCTCCCGCACACCGAGAAGGCGCAGCCGCTCAAGCAGCGGGGGTACGGCAGCGCGCAGAGGGTCGTGATAGAGGACCAGTCCGGCCGCCTCTCCGTTGATACCAATCACGGCGACGGCATCGCCGGCCGCTCCAACGGTCCGGCGAGACTCCTCGAGGCGTTCCAGCGTGCCCAATCCGCGCTGGACGGCGAAGGCCATGGAGCCAACGTCCACCAGCCGGCCTTCAACCTGACCGCTGACCCCCCGACCGGCCGCCTCGACCACCTCACTGGGTATGGGAAGTAGTTCACTCTGCTCCTTGCCGGCGGTTACCAGAGCCTTTGCCATCTGATGACCGGAGAACTGCTCCAGTCCGGCAGCCAGACGCAGCGCCTGCTCGGGCCGTAGGCTTCCGAGAGACACCACCTGCCGGACCACGGGCAGGCCGGCGGTCAGGGTACCCGTCTTGTCGAAAGCCACGGCGGTGGCTCGGCCGATCTGCTCGAGGGCGGCTCCGGTCTTAACGATGATGCCGCGGCGTGCCGCTCGGTTGACTCCGGATATGATGGCTACCGGCGCGGCCAGGATCAGCGGGCAAGGTGTAGCCACCACGAGTACCGCCACCATACTCTCCGGTCGGCGGGTCAGCAGGTAGGCCAGGCCGCACATAAAGAGGGTCAGCGGGGTGAAGAAGATAGCGTAACGGTCAGCCAGACGACTAATCGGCGCCTTCTCCTGCTGGGCGCTACGGACCAGTTTGACGATCTGCTCGTACTGACTTTCGCCGCTCGGGCGAAGGGCACGTAACTCCAGGGCACCGTCCAGACTGACGCTGCCGCTGAGCACCTCCTCGCCCGGCCCGCGCGACACCGCCACCGGCTCCCCAGTCAGCGCGGACTCGTCCACCGCGGCGGTGCCGCTGAGGACCACGCCATCCACCGGAATCAGCTCTCCGGGCCGCACCAGCAGCAAATCGCCGGCTACAATATCTCCCACGGGAACATCAGCGACTTGATCGCCTTGATGTCGGTGCGCGACACGCGGGGCGCGGGCGAGCAGGGCCTGCAGGGCGTCTGAGGCTCGATGCACGGCATATGCCTCCAGGGCTTCGCCGCCGGTTTGCATCAGCACGATCACGCACCCGGCCAAAAACTCATTGGTGACGAGAGCGCCGATAATGGCCAGCGAGGCTACGATGTCGGCGGCGAAGTCTCCCCGCAGCATACCGCGCAAGGTACGGAACACCACCGGAGCGCCCACTACCACCAAGGTGACGAGCAGGATGAGACGAGAGGGATCCGCCGCGGCGAGTCCATTGTCGGCAATCAACCCGGCAGCCAGCCCGAGCAGGGCCAGGGACGGCAACGGGTAGCGTCGGGCAGCACCACCGCCGGTACGCAGCACGCTCAGTGCATGGGCGCGTGTGCCACTCGTACGCATGGTGCCCGACCCGTCGTTCAATTGATGCATACTGGAATGCCTACTCTCCGCTGCTTAAGGTAAGCGACTTCAAGCCTATGAACCAGAGCCGTTCGGCCCTCTGGGCATGGACCAAAGCCCTTCCAGGGGGGCGCGTATGCAATCGCCGTGTACTGGTTGAACGCGACTCCTCCACTCGAATTTCGCCGGACATGGCACCGACCGCGCAAGGTCACCGAGTCATGCGGATTCCACATGATGGGCCATTGGCCTCCTTCAGACAGCACGTTCGGCCCTGGGATTCACTCCTGAGCCCTGCTACCGTATAGGAGGGAAGGGATATCGCTCATGACTACCGCCCTCGCGCTCCCGATCGCGTCGTATTCTTGGTGGGACGGAACCCGCGCGGTCTCGACCGCATAGTGGAGGTGGAGACGGCGTGTCTCGGACCGGTTGGCGGGCCACATCAGCGGTAAATGCCGCGCCGTGAGGGATCCACGAACGACCCAAGGAGTGCAGTTGTCGATGGGCGAACCAAGATCGACGGATCTCGATCAGGCTTATCGCCTCGCGGCTACCCAGGTGGTAGTCATGCTTGAAGGCGACGTCGACCGCGGCTTGACCGAGCAGGAGGCCGCTCGGCGTTTGCGTCACTATGGTGCCAATGTCCTGCACGCGGTGCCGCCCGTACCCGCCTGGCGCAAATTCGCGGCGCAGTTTCAGAGCCCGCTGGTGGTGTTGCTGCTGATCGCTACGTTGGTCTCGCTGACCGTGTGGCTCATCGAACGCGAGTCGTCCGTGCCCTATGAAGCCGCGGCAATCTTCGTGATCGTCCTGATCAACGCCGGCCTGGGCTACTTCCAGGAGGAGCGCGCTGAACAGGCCGTGGCCGCCCTGCGGGCCATGTCGGCGGCGACAGCGACAGTCCTCCGCGACGGCAGTCGACGGCAGATCCCGGCCTCGGAGTTGGTGCCCGGTGACCTCCTGCTGGTCGATGAGGGCGCTGCTATTGCCGCCGATGCACGGCTGGTGGCCGTCACCGCCCTGCAGGCCGCCGAGGCAAGCCTGACCGGTGAGAGTTTGCCTTGCGCAAAGGACAGCGCGCCGATCGCCGCGGCGGTCGGCATCGGAGATCGCCACAACATGGTCTATGGCGGTACGACAGTCTCTCGTGGACACGGCCGGGCGGTGGTGACGGCGACCGGGATGCAGACCGAGATGGGCAAGGTCGCCCATCTGCTTGAGCTGACCACGGAAGAAGCAACTCCCCTGCAGCGGGAGATTGCCCGGGTGAGCGCCACTCTGGGATGGGTAGTACTCGCCATCGCGGGCGTGATCGTCGCCACCGTCCTGCTGATCGAGAAGCCGCGGTCGGGGTCGGCCCTGATCGACGTGCTTATCCTGGGGGTCGCCCTGGCGGTCGCGGCGGTGCCGGAGGGGTTGGCGACTACCCTGACTATCGTTCTTGCCCTGGGCATGCAACGCATGGCGAAACGACACGTGATCATCCGCAAGCTCTCCGCCGTCGAGACGCTGGGGTCGGCTACCGTCATCGCCACGGACAAGACCGGTACGCTGACCAAGAACGAGATGACTGTTCGCACGCTCATCACCGCGAGCGGTCGGGTGGACATCACGGGAAGCGGCTACGCGCCCGAAGGCGCTGTGCTCAGTGCGGGAGAGGCCATCGCCGCGGGACCGTTGAGGACCGAAGTCATGGAGATCCTGCCGGCCGCCGAACGGGCCAGCAATGCGGTGCTGCAACGGCACGAGGGCAATTGGGTCATCCACGGTGACCCGACCGAGGGCGCCCTGCTGGTCGCGGCGCGTAAAGCGGGACTGTACACGGAGACACTGGACAGCCGCTTCAGGCGCGTGGGAGAAGTACCGTTCTCATCCGAGCGCAAACTCATGAGCACGATGCATGAGGATATCGAGCGACCTGGACAAGCGGTCGTCTTCGTCAAAGGCGCCCCTGACATGCTGCTCGAGCGCTGCGGATACGAACAGGTGGGCGCCGAGGTGCGCCCGCTGACCACCGAACGGCGCGCCGCGATCCAGGCGGCGCTGGAATCACTGGCGAGCGAGGCCATGCGCACCCTCGGCGTAGCCACCCGCCTAC
>JAICHN010000089.1 GCA_025924845.1 Chloroflexota bacterium
CCGGCGATCGCCGCGGCCAGTATAGTAGCCAAGGTGTATAGAGACCGCTTGATGCAAAACCTCGATCCTGCCTACCCTGCCTATGGATGGCGGCAAAACGCAGGTTACGCCACTCCGCATCATCAGCGAGCCATCAAGGCCGACGGTCCGTGTCCGCACCACCGAACTCTGTTCCTGCGCCGTTTGCTGGAGGCAGCCACGCCATGACCCCCAACCTTCCCGACCCCATCCCGCGAGCCGAAGGGCTTGGGCGCCGTGGCGTCGATCAAGACGAGATCGATCGGGAGACGACCGTGGAGAAACAGTGGCGCCTGCGCCACCGGCGCGCGGTCGAGCAAGCCGGCGCCTCCGGACGGCGCGACCTGGAGCAGCGGCTGCGCGGCTTCGGTAGCTGGCAGGTGGTCACCAAGAACACGATCCTGCTGGTGATCGTCGAGGTAGTCGCAAGCTTCGTCCTGGCCGGATTGGCTTTCGTCATTATGTTCCTGCACGGGAACTATCTGACGCACGGGGTGAGCCTTGACACGGCGGCCAATCGCGCGGGCACCGATCTCACCCATTGGCTCAGCTCGCCCGTCGCCCTGGGACTGAGCGCCCTGGTCACCCAGGCGTCGATATTTCTCGTGCTTCACTGGTGCGTAGTCCGCCGCGGCCTCCTGAGTTGGAGCGAGATTGGGTTCGGCCCTGCCCTGCGCGATCGGCCGGGACGCGCCTTCGCGATTGGATTAGGGATCGGTCTGGCTGCGTTCCTGGCGGGAGAGATATTATTACTGTCCATGCACGCCGTCGGCCTTCCGATAAACGGCCAGCAAGAGGAGTTGGCCTCGGTTCATCACAGTCAAATACTGCCGTTTCTCTTTTTCGCCTTCACCGCCGCGATTACGGCGCCCGTAGCCGAGGAGAGCTATTTTCGCGCTTATGCCATGCGCGCCATGACGGTGCGCTACGGCTTCCCGGTAGGGGCGGGAGTCTCCTCGTTGTTCTTTGGTCTCCTCCATTTGACGGGCGGAGTGGGCCTGGTCTTTATCCCCTTAATCGTGATCGGCGTTATTCTGGCCTGGGGTTATGCCCGGACGGGAAACCTGATCACCAACATCACCGCGCATGCCCTGAATAATATAATCGGCGTTGTACTGCTCTTGACGAGCAGCTGAGTCGATGCCGCGTAAGGCTCCGGAAAGTAACGATAGATGACGAATACCCTGGCTATTGGGCGCGGCTGGGCGGTGATAACCGCCGACGGGAAACGAGTAGGTGATGTCATTGAGGTCCACGACCATTACCTGCTGGTCAGTCGCGGCGTAATTTTCGTACGCGACCGCTATCTTCCCCTGGGTACGGTGGAGCGGGTGGAGGATAAGCGGGTGATCCTCACCGTGACCGAAGACATGTTTCGGAAGATGGACCTTTCCCATATCCCGCCCCCGCCCATCGCCGAACCTTCGACCCAGCCCCTGGCCCAACCGATGGCGGTGACCGAGGTCGATCCCAACTACACGCCCGCGTCCTATGAGGTGGACGCGGGGAATTACAGCACGGGTTGGCAGAGCGACAGCGGTGCCGACTACGATGAAACGCCATCCTACACGCCCGTCCAGCCCAACGGGCTGATTCAGATCGAGCACGGATTGAATCTGGCCTATACCGAGATCGGCTACGGACAACCGGTTGTGTTGGTGCCGGGCTGGCCGTTCGACAGCGCGGTCTGGGAACCGCTGCCCACCGTGCTGGCGGAGGACTATCGGGTGGTCACCTACGATCCGCGCGGGACAGGAAAATCCGACGCGCCATGGGATTACTACTCGGTGGACGCCATGGCGGGCGACTTACATCGGCTCATCGTCGAGCAGGCACTCTACGAGGTTACCGTGGTTGCCTGGTCCACCGGTGCGATGGTCGCGCTGGCGTACGCGCGAACCTTTCCCAAGCGGATCGCGCGTCTGATCTTGGTGGCGCCGATGGTGCTGCGCTGGCCGGGTGATCCGTCGCCATTGGACTGGTCGGACGACGTATCGTCCGAAGAGCCGGCCACTTCGGACGATGCGACAGAGGAGGTCCCGCATGAGGATTCCCAGTTGGACACCGCTACTCAGGCGCCGCCCGGAGAGCCTGCCCTGGTTGATATTTCGGCTCCGGCTGAGGAGCTACCCGAAGCGAACACACCCATGGACGAAACGGGCGAGGAATTCTCCGATGACGCTTCGGAGGTGGACGGGCCGACCGAGGAGCAATCAGGCGAACGCTCGGCCCTGGACGAGTCGATCCGGGAGTCATGGGCCACGCAGCTTCTGGAGGATCGTCCCGCTCTTTTCCGGCTCTTGGTCGAGGAGCTTGTCGGGCCGGAGCTGAGCGATCCCCGCCGCCACTGGCTCTGGGAACGGCTGATGCTTGGCGGGCAGCATGCCCAGATCAAAACGTGGGAAGCCTTACGCACCTACGACCTGACGGACTCCTGCACCGATGTAAAGGCGCCGATCACCATCATAAGCGGACGCGGTGACCGCTATTCACCGGTCGCCCTGGGCGCTCGCCTCGCCGGCCTACTTTCCGGGGCCACACAGATTGAAATCGAGGGACGAAGCCACGCCTTGTTCCTGGAGCAGCGCACGGCATTGGTCGATATTCTGAACGGGATCCTCAATCCGCCATACGAGCCTGGGGATTGGGCGGACGAGGCGGAGGAGTCCGAGCCGGAGTCCGACGACGAGGAGCCCGCGGAGCTGGAGTTCGACGGCATGGAGCAGTCCGAGCCCGCGGTCGACGAAGAGCCCGATGAGGAAGTCGGCGAGCATGTGGCGGAGGTGGAGCAGATCTCGTCCGATGAGCCGCCGGCCGAAAGCGCCGAGCCGAGACCAGACGAGTCTCCGACGATCCAGGCGTAGTTTCAATTCCGCCTTTGCCCTACCGCTGGTACGCTCAGGGAAAGAATTGTTTTCCCTGGCATATCATGCGTATCTACGCTTGACCGGCGCGCACTCCGGAATCCGGCATGGGTAGAGGAGGGATAGGTCGTTGGCCACCGATACCGAGCAGCGAGACAAGCGACGGATAACGCTCGTTTCGGTCGTGGCCGCGGTCGTGCTGACCACGCTCAAGCTTATCGTGGGCCTGGCCACGGGGAGCTTAGGCCTGATCTCGGAGGCCGCCCACTCAGGGCTCGATCTGATCGCGTCCGTGATCACCCTATTCTCGGTGCGCGTCGCCGACCGGCCCGCCGACGCCGATCACCCTTACGGACACGGGCGCGCGGAGAATCTGTCGGCCATCATCCAGGGCGTGCTCCTCCTCGGCACGGCGTCCTGGATCATGTTCGAGTCCGTGCAACGTATCTTTTTTGTGACCGTCGCGGTCGACACCTCTCCCTGGACGTTCATTGTGATGGCAGGCAGCATCGTGATCGATTGGTGGCGCTCGACCATGCTGGCCCGCGCGGCCCGGCGGTATCATAGCCGGGCGCTGGAGGCCGATGCGCTTAACTTCCGCGCCGATATGTTCAGCGCCGCGGTCGTGATTGTCGGCCTGGGACTGACCGCTTATGCCGAGCAGAGCGGACACTTGCCCATTCTGGCCAAGTCCGACGCGCTGGCCGCGCTCGTGGTGGGGATCGTGATCGTGGGGATGAGCGGCCGCCTGGCCCTGCGGGCGATCGGCGTCTTACTGGATCGCGCGCCTACCATGGCGCAGGACGAAATGACCCGAGCGACGGCAGCCGTCCCCGGCGTGCTGGGGACCGAGTCGGTTCGCCTGCGCGAATCGGGCAGCCGTCTTCTGGCCGATGTCACGGTCGCGGTCCCGCGAACCGCCAGTCTGGCCTCGGCGCACGCGATCAGCGAGCAGATCGAGGCCGCCATTCGCCGGGTGGAGCCGCGCACCGAGACGGTGGTGCATGTGGAACCCGGCGTGCCCACGGCTGAGAGCACGGCGGAACAGTTGCGCGCCATCGCGCTGCAGACTGGGGCTCACACCCACCACGAGCAGGTCTACCGCGTCGGCGATCATCTGGAGGCATCGGTGCATCTGGAGGTAGCTCCCGACTTGACGCTTGGCGAAGCACATGCCCAGGCTCATGCCCTGGTGGCGGCCGTGCAACAGAGTGATTCGCGCTTCGCGAGGGTCGAGACACATCTTGAGGTGACCGAACCCGACCCTGATCCACGACGAGATGTCACGTCCGACCATCATGCCATGGTGCGGGCCGTCGCGGAGGCGGTGCGGGCGGCCGATCGGGATGCCCGCCCCCGGGAGATCGCGCTCTATCGAGCCCACGGCCAGGGATTGGATCTGATCCTCCACTGCGGGTTCTCGCGCACGACCGTTATGGGACAGGTACACCGGCGCACCGAGCGGATCGAGCAGGCGCTACGGGAAGCCTGGCCGGACCTGGAGCGGATCGTCGTCCACGCGGAGCCGGACGACCTGCCGATGACCGCGCGATAGAGCCGCCGGCTTTGGCATGAAAACGTACACGTATGGTTCATCCGGTACATTCGATACCGTTGGCGGCAATAAGCGGTGACTGTGGTGTCTGGAGGATCTACATGACCGTAATCCCTCAATGAGCCGTGAGGACGACCCGGCACCGCCGTCCCTGCTGCATAACCGAAACTTCATGCTGCTGTGGGGCGGCCAGCTCGTCTCGTGGATAGGGACGGAGGTCACTGGCATCGCGCTGCCCCTTCTTGTCCTGGCGCTGACCGGGTCTCCAGGCTATGCCGGGCCGGTCGCGGCCGAGCGAAGCGCAGTCTATGTCCTGCTCGCCCTCCCCGCCGGGGCGTTGATCGACCGGTGGGATCGGCGTCGAGTCATGGTCGTGGCTAACGCCGGCAGCGGTATCGCCATGGGCAGCATCTGCGTGGCGCTGCTCGTCGGACACCTGAGCGTTGCCCAGCTCTTCATCGCCTGCGCGGCCGAGGGCGCCTGTTTCGTCTTCGCCAACCTGGCTCGCTTTACGGTGCTTCGGCATGTCGTACCGGCCGCCCAATATCCGGCGGCCGTGGCCCAGAACAGCCTGGCGGACTATATCGCCCTGCTCCTTGGACCATCCCTGGGTGGGTTCCTGTATCAGGTTGCCGGCGCCGGCATGGCCCTGCTCGTGGATGCCTCCTCCTACGTCGTCAATGCGCTTTCCGTCTTCTTCATCGACACCCCTTTCCAGGATCGGCGGGATAAAACGCCCACTACGCTGGTGGCCGACATTCGCCTGGCCGTGGGCTGGCTCTGGAGCCAACCCACGCTCAGACAGCTGAACCTGCTGTCAGGAGGACGCACCGCTATCACCTCGGGCCTTTATCTGCTGATCATCGTACTGGCCAAGGGCCATCACGCATCATCGGCCGCATTGGGAGTTATCTTCGCGGTGAGCGCGCTAGGTGGGATGCTCGGCGCGCTTGTCGCCGGTCGCCTGTATCAGCGCTTTCGGGCGCACACGGTTCTCTGGCTGACCACGTGCGTGACCTGGCTCCTGATCTCGTGCTACCTCGCGGCAACCAATATCATCCTGATCGCTCTCGTGACGACGGTCGTATACTTCTTTGGCCCCTTCTTTGAGATGTCCCTGAGAACCTGCACGAATGTCGGCGTTCCTGACGCGCTGCGCGGGCGCGTCTCCAGCTTATTGCGTGTGGTCGAACTCGGATCATATTCGCTTGGTTTCTTTGTGACCGGCCTACTCCTCGAATACGCGGGTGGCGTGGTGACCATCGCATCCCTGGCAGGCATCCTGCTCGTACTCACCCTGTTCGCCAGGCTCAACCGCTCATTCCACGCGTTGTAGGTGGTCAAGTTGCTCCCGGTAGAACGCTTCGTAGGCTCCCACCATGGCGGATTGGGAAAAGTATTGTCGGATATGCGCGCGGCAAGAAGCCGCGGATACCTCCGGCAGGCGCCCGACCGCGGCGGCAGCGGCGTCAAGATCGCCGGCGGGAAGCAGGAAGCCGGTTTGGCCGTCGACAATCTGTTCGACCAGGCCGCCCAGCGCAAAGGCGATGGCCGGCGTCCCCAGCGCCATCCCTTCCAGTACGGCCAGGCTGCAGGCCTCCGCCCAGCGGGGCGTAAACAGGAGCGCCGCCGCACGGGCCATGGCGTTCCACGCTTCCCTTTGCGGCAAATGACCCAGATAGACGACCTGCTCCCCATCCACGGCGGGCGCGATGTGGCGCTGATAAAAGACCTGATCTTCAATCCGGCCAATCAAACGCAGTCGCCGACCGGCGGCACGGGCGACGGCGATCGCCAGATCGGCCCCTTTTTCGGGCGCCATTCGGCCGATGAACAGCAGGTCCTCGGTTCGCTCCGCGACGTCGAGTTCAGGGACCGCCACGCCATTGTGGATTACCCTGGTCACACGCGTCACCTCTTGAAACTCTCCGGCCAGCGCGTGAGAGACTGCGACCAAAGTGGCTGGAGTATCGTTCTGGGCCAACACGCGCAGCGCGGCGACCTGCTCGACCAAGATCGGGGGTACGTGTAAGGTGGTGAGAAAGGGAATACCGATGGTGTCGGCAAGCAGCAACGGAAACCCGCTGAAACTGTGATTATGCACCAGATCGAAGCGGCCTCTTTGGGAGCGCAAGTAACTGAAGATCTGGTGAAACACCGCTTGCTCCGCCGCGAGCAGGGCACGCATGGTGGCGCCGTCGAAGCTTTCGGGCGGTCCGGGCCAGCGTAAGCTGCCGGCCCTCACGCCCAGGGTGATCAGTTCCGCGGCCGGCACCGTCGATCCCTCAGGCGCGAACAGGGTGACGGTATGCCCTCGGGCGCTCAGCCCGGCCGTCAACTCGGCGATCAATACTTCGGTGCCGCCGGGAAACGGCTCCGCCAGGGCCGAGATCATGGGGGAGATCATGGCGACCCGCATCAAAGCGGACCGATTGTAAAATTAATTTCACTCCGGTCATACACGATTCGCCGCATAATCCCCCTGTACGTGCCTGAGATCGGTATCCACTACAGTCTACCAGGCAGCATCATCTCGGTCGCGAATCCGACCCCCGCACGATCCCCCGCCCCGCTATCCTGATTAACGACACGGTCGCACAGCGAACGCGCGTACCGGATAGGGCGGAAGGAGAAACGATGAAGGTTCATATCATCAGTGATATGGAAGGTGTCTCAGGTATCGTCAAGTGGGAGCAGACCACGGGCGATCATCCGATGTACGAGGAGGGACGCAAACTCTATACCGAGGAGATTAACGCCGCGGTGCGCGGCGCGCGCGCCGGGGGCGCCGACGAGATCGTCGTCATGGATTGTCACGGGGCGGGCGGCCCCTGGAGCTTCAATTCACTGGTGCCCGAATTGCTCGATCCGGGCTGCGAGTTTGTCGTGCAGGGGGAATGGACCGAATACACTGCCTTCCTGGAGCAGGGTTGTGACGCCGCCCTCTTTGTCGGTATGCACGCGCGGGCCGGCAGCCCTCACGGTGTCATGAACCACACCGTATCCGGGCAGGCATGGCAGAATCTATGGTTCAACGGCACCCTGGTCGGGGAAACCGGGATCAACGCCGCCCTGTGCGGCACCTGGGGCTGCCCGGTGCTGCTCGTGACCGGCGACGATGTCACCTGCCGGGAGGCCGCCGATCTGCTCGGCTCCGGCCTGACTACCGTGGCGGTAAAGCAGGGACTTGGTCGATTCAGCGCGCGCCAGATCCCGCCCGTACGCGCCCGCCAAATGATTGAAGACGGCGCCCACGCCGCCCTACGCGACCTCAAGGCGGTCGCCCCTTACAATCCCGGCAAGCCGGCTGAGATCGTGGTGGAGTTTACCCGCACCGAAGCGTTCGACGAGTATCGGCGCCGGCCTGGGACCGAGGTGACCGGTGACCGTACCCTGACCACGCGGGCCGACGATTGGTGGACGGCGTGGCGGCGGTTCTTCAGTTAAGGCGCGTTCCGGCTCGTCGCCTGAGCTTGGGACTCGGCAGGCAGTATCCTGGAAGGCATCCGGAATTGGGGCGGGCCGGGCATTACGGTTAGGAACGGAGGCGGCGCATGAGTGAGGAACGGCTTCTGCTGATCGACGGACACCACCTTTTTCATCGCACCTACAACGCGCTGCCTCGCAGCATCGTGGGCCGTGATGGGGCGCCGATTCAGGGTGTCTACGGCTTCGCGGGCGCCTTCCTGCGCCTGATCCGCCGTTTCGAGCCCACCCATGTCGTGGTGCCCTTTGATCCGCCCGAACCGCCGTTCCGCCGCGCCCTCTATCCGGACTATCGAACCGGGCGGCCACGCGGCACGGCAGAGGAGGTAGCGAATTTCGACGCCCAGGTAGCCCAGGTGTTGCACGTGCTGGACCATCTGGGCGTCGCGCACCCCATGCCCACCGGCTACGAGGCGGACGACGCGATCGGCACGCTGGCCTCGCGAGCGGCGGCACATGGGATACCGACCACGATTGTCTCGGGTGACCGCGACCTGCTCCAATTGGTCGGGCCCCAGGTCGAACTCTTTATGCCGAAGGGCCAGGAAGGCGAGACCTGGACACCCGCTATGATCGAGGAGCGATGGGGCGTGCAGCCCCACCAATTCACCGATCTCAAGGCGCTGATCGGCGACACCTCGGACAATATCCCCGGCGTGCCGGGCATAGGACCACGCACCGCCGCCTCGCTGTTGGCCCGCCATGGCGACCTCGACACTCTCTATGGCGCCCTACCCTGCTTGCCGCCACGGCAGGCCGCCGTGCTGGAGGAGCATCGCGAGCGCGTGTGGCTCAACCGCCGGCTTGTCACTATCGTCGCGACCCTGGACCTACCCACCGACCTGGAACGGTATCGCTGGTCATTGGAAGAGGCCTGGACGGCAAGCACACTGCTGGCCGCGACCGGATTGCGGGGCTGAGGGCACCTCGCAATCCGGTCGCCCAACGATCAGGAGGCTACAGGTAGTCCCTCGTGCCGGTAGCGCAACAGGGCGCCAACTCCGCCCAAATGCTGGAACGATTCATGGTCCCGCACCACCTCCACGTCCGCATCGGAGGTGGTGGCCAACCGAACCAACTCGGCACGCTCCTCCTCGTCGATTGACGGCTCAGACGTAAGGAGCAGCACATCCCCCTGCCCGTGCCGCAGGGCCCACACGGTAGGCTCCAGGCCGACCACGCCCAGCCCACTCACCCGCACGCTATCGATCAACTGGTCGGCGAGCGACCGGCTTTCCTCGGCCTCCGCCCTTTCCAGGATGGGCGCGATCTCCTCTTCGATCTCCGTGCGGGGGGCGAGAATGTCGATTCGCCTCACATCCTCCAGCATGTCCGAAATCCGGGGTGAGAGCGCTTCACGCAGGAACGGGATGGCCACGGCGTTCCCGGCCAGGATGACGCGCGCGGCTCCTTCTTGATCCACCACGCGCTCGATCTCGGCGGCAACCTCACGTGCCACGTTAGCGCGGTGGCGCGCGATGTGCCGCTGGTACTGGTTCTGATTCGAGCCGCCGATCGGGTTCTTGCGATAACGCCGGGTCGTGCGATCCACCTCGTCGAGTGAGCCGAGGCGGGTGACGAATAGCCGCGCCGTATCCGAGTCTACTACCGCGACCACCGCCGTCTCCTGATCGTCGAGCAGCCGCGCTAGCTGGAATAGATCGGGCAGGGGGCCGGCGGAGACCTGGTTCTCGAACGGGGCCCCCGTGGTGACGGTCTCGAACAGATCTCGGCCGGCACAGGCAAAGATGGCCAATCCCTGGGCGGCAGTCGGGAACTCCTCGGTAATGTAGCGGTTGATGCGCGCGGTGTCCGCCTGGACAGAGTCAAAAGCGGCGCCGCGTGGCCAGAGTGTCCTCTCGATCTGGCGCAGCCGATCCTCGAGAATGGTGAGCCCAGCCCGGACAGCCGGGTTTTCCCCGGTTTCCTGTGGCCGCATATCCAGATAGACACTGAGTACGGGCTCCTCGCCCGGCTCGAACGCCGCCAGTCGTCGCATCATGTCACGCATGTCTCGAAACCCTCTCTCCTTGCTACCATCCAGACCGCGAATCACCAAGTCGATCTCAACCCATCGCCGGCGATGGGTAATCGGCTGTATGGCGTAGCGGCGCCGGCAAACCCGGCTAGTCCAGTTCCTACCGTAGAGCACGTGGATGAGACAGGGATGAGGGTTCCCAACCCGTATCCGCTACAACAGCGGACGGATTGGGGTAACGATGGTTTCTTCGATCTTCTGCCTCAGCGAGCGGCGGCGCCACTGCTTCAGGGTTAATTCGCGGCACTTAGTGGCGTCATCGGCGAAGATTGCCTCCATATGGGCGGCTAGTTCCTCGTCGTAGATCTCCACGTTTACCTCGAAGTTGCCGACCAGACTCAGGCGGTCCAGATTCGCCGTCCCAATGGTCGACCAGATGCCGTCGATCGTGGCGGTCTTCGCGTGTACCATGGCCCCTTGATAGAGCAGCAACCTGATCCCCCCCGCCAGGCATTGGTCGTATCTGCTCCGTGCCAACCAATCGGACAGCAGATGGTTCGAACGGGCCGGCATCAAGAGGCGCACGTCGACACCGCGCTGTACCGCCTGCAGCAGGCCACCCAGGATAATCCGATCCGGCACGAAATAGGCATGGGTGAGGTAGATATGGTGGCTTGCCCGGTCGATCGCCTCCAGGTACATGGTGCGGATAGGGAAGATAAGTAGCTGGGGATCGTTGCGATGCACGTTGATCCGCGGATCCCAGACGCGACGACGATGGGGCGGGAGCACGGGCAAGCCGCCGGTGCGGTGCGCGTTCCAGAAATCGACGAATACATTCTCCAGTTCGTAGGCATGTGGACCGGAGACGCGCAGGTGGGTATCCCGCCACTCCGTGGCATAGGCGGCGCCGATGTTGTAGCCGCCGACAAACGCGGTCTCGCCGTCCACGACCAGGATCTTGCGGTGATCGCGCGCGTAACTACTGATATGCAGTGGGTGAATGGGCCACGGCACAATGGGGTACTCCAACACGTGCAGCGAAGGGGGAAAGCGCTTGAACCGGCGTGGAACGACGAGATTGGCGAACCCATCGAAAATGATGTATACCTCGACACCGCGCGCGGCCGCCTGCTCCAACTCGTGTTTGAAGCGTCGGCCGACGGTGTCGTCCTTCCAGATAAAGGTTTCGAGCAGGATTCGCTTTCGGGCGCCACGAATCATATGCAGCATCGCCGTGTACAGGTCCTCGCCGTAGGTAAAGACCTGTAAGGCGGAGTCGCCGACCGGGATCGATTGGGGCCGTGAGGTGGGGAAACGGCCCTGCACCAGGCGCCGTTTGCGCGTGGCATCGGCCACGAACATGGCGCCGATCAGAGAGACGACCACCGCCAGGCAGGCAAACACGCACTTGAGCACAAGGCGACGGATCCGCCTGCCGTTCATAGTCGCACTCTCCAAGCGGGTCGGCGTGGGCGCCTCGGGCGGCCAGGCCGTGTACCTTTCCACCCAAGATCCAAACCGCGATCGTGTCTTGTGCTTTCACCGCGACAGCGAACTAAGTGACTGCTTAGCAGGCCACTCTCTATCATGATAGTGGGTGTGCCATACCCCTGCCGCCGCGAAATCGTCACCATCCTGGAATTGCGGTCGGGTGCCGCGCGAGTGACCTATGGCCCGTATTGACCCTGTCTTTTGGCCCTGTGACCACGCTAGGCACTGGGCTACTCTGGACTGACGGCGGTTGAGGGAGTTGACGCACGGAGGATATCTATGCGTAACCGGCAGCTATTTCTGGTGACGATGGGCTTCGCCATTTCGTTTTCCATCTGGGGACTGATCTCCGGGCTGGCGCCGCGTTTCAAGGAGTTGTATGGGCTTTCCGACATCCAGTCGTCCATCGCCGTGGCCGTGCCGATCATCCTGGGATCGCTGTTTCGTATTCCCATGGGCATCCTGGCCGACCGCTATGGGGGACGACTGGTGCTCAGCGCCCTTCTGGCCTTTGCCGTCATCCCGGCCGGTGCTATCGCGCTAATCCACTCCTACGTTGCCCTGCTGATCGGCGGTTTCTTTCTGGGCCTGGCCGGTTCCAGTTTCGCGGTGGGAGTGTCATTTACCAACAAGTGGTTCGAACCGGAGCGGCAAGGGTTGGCGCTGGGCCTGTTCGGTGTCGGCACCATCGGCCAGTCAGTCGCCGTTTTTGTAGGACCGCGGCTCGCCAATGCCCTCTCCTGGGAGGCGGTGTTCTGGATCTTCGGCCTGGCGGGCCTGGCCTGGGCTGCCGTATTCCGGGTATGGGGCCGTGACGCGGGCGCCGGCCGCCCAACCTCGCTCCGCCACCTCGGCCATGTCTTCCTTCACGAGCGCCTGTGCTGGGTACTCGCTTTCTTCTACTTCATCACATTCGGCGGTTTCGTGGCCCTGGGAGTCTATCTTCCCACGCTGCTCAAGAACCACTTCGGCCTGAGCCTGGAGGATGCCGGCCTGCGCACTGCGGGCTTCGTGCTGCTGGCTACCCTCATGCGCCCGGTCGGCGGTTGGTTGGCCGATCGGGTGGGCGGCGCCCGCCTCCTGGCAGGCGTCTTCATCCTGGTCGCCGGCCTGGCCCTGCTGCTCACCTCGTCCGACCTGAGCATCTTTCGGATCGGCGCCCTTGGTGTCGCGGCGGTATTGGGCCTGGGCAGCGGCGCCGTCTTCAAGTTGGTGCCCGAGCATTTTCCCGGCGAGGTGGGCGCGGTGACCGGCCTGGTGGGCGCGATCGGCGGCCTGGGCGGCTTCTTTCCGCCGATTGTGCTGGGCGTTCTGAAGGAGACAACCGGACGGTACACGATCGGCTTCCTGCTGCTGGCGCTCTTCGCGCTGGCCGCCCTGGTCGTGGATCTCATAGTATTCTTGCGCCATGCACCTGTAGCCGGCGAGCATAGGGTGCCGGCTTATCGACAGTAAGGAGGACTTGATGGCTGATGGAAAGAGCCCGTTGCTCCAGGTACATGAATTTTTCCGGCAAGGCCCGGTCTCGGCCGAGGGCTGGAGCCAACTGGTGGCCAAGGATCGCGACTGGGAATCTTCATACCGCGACCGCTGGCAGCACGATAAGATCGTCCGCTCGACGCACGGGGTCAATTGCACCGGTTCCTGCTCATGGAAGGTGTATGTCAAGGACGGCCTGATCACCTGGGAAAGCCAGCAAACCGACTATCCTTCGGTCGGACCCGATATGCCCGAGTATGAGCCGCGCGGTTGCCCGCGCGGCGCCTCGTTCTCCTGGTATACCTATTCTCCCCTGCGCGTAAAGTATCCTTACGTGCGCGGCAGTCTCCTTGAAATGTATCGAGAGGCGCTGGCCCAGGCAGGAGATCCGGTGAGCGCCTGGGCGATGATTGTCGAGGATCCGGCGAAGGCGCGCCTGTATAAGTCACAACGGGGCAAAGGCGGCTTCGTCCGTTCCACCTGGGACGAGACGACCGAGATCATCGCCGCCGCGCACGTCTACACGATCGAGCGGTACGGACCGGATCGGGTGGTCGGTTTCTCCCCAATCCCAGCCATGTCCCAGGTGTCGTATTCGGCCGGCACCCGCTTCCTCTCCTTGATCGGCGGCGTGATCCTCAGCTTCTATGACTGGTATGCCGATCTGCCGCCCGCCTCGCCCCAGGTGTGGGGCGACCAAACTGACGTGCCGGAATCGGGCGACTGGTGGAATGCGAGCTACTTGATTATTTGGGGTACGAACCTGCCGATCACCCGTACCCCGGACGCTCACTTCATGACCGAAGCGCGCTACCGGGGCCAGAAGGTGGTGGTGGTCTCGCCCGACTACTCGGACCACACTAAGTTCGCCGATCACTGGCTGCCCGCTCAACCGGGGACCGATGGGGCGCTGGCCATGGCCATGGGCCATGTGATCCTCAAGGAGTTTTACGTCGATCGCCAGGTTCCGTACTTCCAGGAGTACGCCTGTACCTACACCGACCTCCCCTGCCTGGTTACCCTGC
>JAICHN010000090.1 GCA_025924845.1 Chloroflexota bacterium
CCGGCCAGGGCCACGCTGAGCGGCGTGGGCGTCGTAGCCGCCCACCCATCGCTTAGCGTCTGCGCAAACTCGGCCTGGGTCTGGCCCGCTTGCACAACGCTCCAGGTCACGTTGTAAAGGGTAGCCCAGTCCTGCGTGTTCAGGGTGTTAACGACCTGCTGTGCCACTGCCGGCGCGTTCGATGGGTCAAGGTGGCTCGTCTTCAAATTTCACTTCCGTCCGCAAAGTACACGGCCGTCCGTCTCAGGTCCTGACCTTGGTCCCTGGACTGTTCCACGCGAACGCTGCTCGACAGCAGCACCAAGCCCGCAACCGCAACCTCGGGAAGTTGAGCTTGCCGGCCGTTTGGGCGCTCGGTACGGCGCCGAGCGTAGCGCGTGTGCCGGCGGCTACACGAATTGGAGGGCCGAAGCCCTCGAAATCGAGAAGACACGCGGAAACCAGGGCTAGAGCACGAGGTAGTACCCTGTCGGCGCTCCAAAGTCACACTACCGATGCAGACACGCTTAGAGGGTCCGAGGATAGCGACGCGCCAGTGCCGATGATTTCAGGCTGCACGCGGCGAAGGGGCACGAGCCAAGCAGCATCAGGGAACCGCCAAATTAGGACGAGATCTGGAATGCAGGCCGTGATTGCCGTGTGTGGACCGTACAATTCAGCCACATCATAGCGGATGATCTGAGGGATTGTCAAGGATCTGTGTAAATGTCAAGCGAAAACCCGCTCAACGGTATCGTTCCGGAGTACGCCACTTGGCCACCCGCTGCCCATGAATCAGGACACCAGAGGATCACGAACCACAGCAGAGCCCGCGTTCCTCTTACCCGAACGGGTACCACATATATGGCCCAACCAGGGCTCTCCACTCTGCCCTCCTGAGCTTCACAATGCAGCCAGTACCATTCTCGACCTTGACCCACCCGAGAGGGAGCCGCTTAGATGGCAACACTCGCCCCGAGTTCATCCCCACCCGCCGCTTCCCGCGATCAACTCATCATGCGCTACTTTCCCCTGGTTCGTTACGCCGTCGGATCGCTGGCCCGATCACGCGCCTGCAACCTGGATGCCGAGGATATCCTCGGGTACGGCGCCATGGGCCTCATCGACGCCGTGGACCGCTTCGATGCTTCACGAGGGGTAAAGTTCGAAACGTACGCGGTGACCAGAATCCGAGGTTATCTTATCGACCAATTACGGGCCCACGATTGGCTGCCGCGCACGGCGCGAGCCCACGTGCATACGGTGCGGCGTGCCGCGGAAGAACTCGAGTCGCGGCTCGGGCGCCATCCCAGTCGCGACGAGTTGGCGCGCGAGACCGGGCTGCCCCCTGAAACGTGCCGACAGGCCCTGGCCGACGCCGACGGCCGCATGCTGTCGCTGGAAGCCGTGCTCACTCCCGATGGCGATGGAGAAGGTACGCCGCTGGTCGAACGGCTGGAAGACAAGCATGACGTAGGGCCTGCCCTCCAGGCGGTAAGTGTGGAACTTCGCCATGCCGTGCGGGCCGCTATGCTCAACCTGCCGGAACGGCAGCGGATGGTCGTGCATCTGCGTTACGGAGAGGAACGTACGTTCAAGGAAATCGCGGAGTACTTGGCGGTGTCGGAATCGCGAGCGTGCCAGCTTCACGCCCAGGCACTCAACCGCATGCGACGGAGCCTCACGGCCGCGGGCCACGATCGAGACCAGCTCAGCGCATAGAAGGCCGGAAATCGCCCTGGACCAGGCGAGTCCCGACCATCAGGTCGAGGAATTGAACAAGCTGGGCTGCACCGAGGCTGGATCGGCGAGGGTGCGAGGCATGGTCCGCCCCAGATGAGCGTAGGCCAGCGGCGTGGCTACCCGCCCTCTTGGCGTGCGCTGTAAGAAGCCGAGTTGCAGCAGATACGGCTCATACACGTCCTCGATCGTGTCGGCTTCCTCGTTGGTAGCGGCGGCGATCGTTTCCAACCCCACCGGCCCCCCGGCGAACTTGCCGATCACCGTCTCCAGAAGCCGGCGGTCCACGGCGTCCAGGCCAAGCGCGTCAACCTCAAGCATGGCCAGTGCCTCGCGCGCCACTTCCTGCGTTGCCACGCCGTTTGCCTTCACCTGGGCGTAGTCCCGGACTCGCTTCAGCAACCGGTTGGCGATGCGCGGCGTGCCCCGGCTGCGCTGCGCGACCTCCTTGGTGGCGCCAGGATCGAGCTTGACGCCCAGGATGCCCGCCGAGCGACGCACAATCTCCGTCAACGCCGCCTGGTCGTAGAGCTCAAGGTTCAGGTGGACCCCGAACCGATCCCGCAAGGGGCTACTGATCAGGCCGAGCCGCGTGGTCGCCCCAATGAGGGTGAAGCGCTTAAGAGGTAAGCGCATGGTGCGGGCACTTGGCCCCTTGCCGATGATGAAGTCCACGGCGAAATCTTCCAAAGCGGGGTACAACGTCTCTTCGATTACCCGATTCAGACGATGGATCTCATCCACGAACAGTACGTCACCATGGCCGAGATTGCTGACGATCGAGACCAGATCACCGGGCCGCTCGAACGCAGGCCCCGAGGAAACCTTGATATTCACGCCCATCTCGCGCGCCAGGATGCTCGCCAGCGTAGTCTTGCCCAGGCCGGGCGGCCCATATAGCAGCACGTGGTCTAGAGGCTCCTTGCGGGCAAGGGCCGCGTCAAGGAGGAGACGCAGGTTCGCCTTCACTTTGTCCTGACCGATATACTCGGCCAGGCGCTCCGGGCGGAGGCTCAACTCGGTTCGCGCCTCATCGGGGCGTTGCAGGGCGGTTACATCACGATCGTCATCCACGAGGGTATATCCCACGCCGATCTAACGGCACGAGCAGCGGTCGGTGTAAGCCGGGAAGTTGGTCGCTCAACGGCTTCGTGAGCGCCAAAGCTGATAACCGGCGTAGGCAAGGGCAATCACGATGAAAAGAGGGACCAAGGTGATCAGCGCGTGAACGATCCAGCTTACCACCACCCATACCGCTACCACCGCGACCACAAAACCGCCCGCGTACAACATCATTCGATTCTTGAAGGTGTCGGGCACCAGACCAAGAATTGTATCGTGCGAACTCACGGCATTCGTGCCGCTGCCGAACAGGCCGGCCGGCGAGTTCTGGCCACGAGCGGCCGGGAGGTTACGAGAACGCGGATCGGGCAGCGTCGTGCCGCACTCCTGGCAATACTTTTGATCGTCCTTCTTTATGGTGGCCCCGCATGAAGGGCAAAACATAGCCATGCTCCGAACCGCTTACTTTTCCGGGGCGGCCCGCTCGAGCGCGAAGCCGCGTACCAGCATTGTATATACACTCTCCAGAGACTGCGGCATCACCCGCGTCTCGCTCAATACAGGCATAAAGTTAGTGTCCCCCGCCCAGCGTGGGACGACGTGTTGATGCACGTGATCGGCTACGCCCGCCCCCGCCGCCTCACCCTGATTGATTCCAATATTAAAGCCGCCCGGATGCATCGCTTCGCGCAGCACGGCGAGACTGATCCGCGTCACCGTCATCAATTCCGCAAGCGTTTCCGGCTCGAGCAATTCGATGGTCGGCACATGGACGAAAGGTACCACCATGAGATGTCCATTATTATAGGGATACCGGTTGAGAATCACGAAGCACCGAGCACTCCGATGAACCACCAGATTCGCCTCGTCGTTCTCAGGAGCGGAGCAGGCGCAAAAAATGCACTCGGCCGGTTTGTGCCCCTTTATGTAGTCAATGCGCCAGGGCGCCCACAGAGTATCCATCGTCCGATGATCATACCATGGCGGGCGCCACAAGGGCGGCCCATCTGTGATCGGCACGGCACGTCAAAGCGCCGGCCCGATTTGGGGGGGTCTGGGACCTGCATAGTACTATTGGGCTAATGCAGCGGCAAAGGTTGCGTTGTAGCATTATGGCGATTGTGAGGGATGTCTCTATGGATGATGAGTCCGCGATACCAGTACTTATCGTAGATGATCATCCCGTGGTACGGCACGGTCTACAGGCGATCCTGCAGACGGATCGCACGCTGCGCGTCGTGGGCGACGCCGAGGACGGCATGGATGCCCTGGAGAAGGTAGCGAGTCTGCACCCGCGCGTGGTCCTCATGGACATTCATATGCCCCGCCTGGACGGTCTGGCGGCGACACGCAAGATCAAAGAGCGGTTCCCCAAGGTAGCGGTGGTCATTCTCACCCTCTACAACAACGAGCAATATGTGGTGGAGGCAGTAAAAGCAGGGGCGGCGGGTTACCTGCTCAAGACCAGTAGCCGCGACGAGATCAGCCATACCATTCACGAGGTCAATTCAGGAGGAATGCTGATCCGCAGCACTACCCTGCAAAAGGCCCTGGCCGGCTCCATCGAAGGCGGCGCGGGTGAGCGGCCTTTCGCGGCCGGGCCAAGAGGCGCCGGGGTCGAGATCGATCACCTCAGTCCCCGCGAAACCGACGTGCTTCGCCTGGTGGTTGAGGGCATGACCAACAAGGATATAGGGTCGGTTCTCTACATCACCGAGGATACGGCCAAGAAGCACGTGCAAAACATCATTGCCAAGATGCAGGTATCCGACCGCACGCAGGCAGCCGTGAAGGCCCTGCGGCTGGGAATGGTCAAATAGGAGATGACCTATGACGTTTGCCTATCCGGCCGGCGGCCCCGCGGCCTGAGTCGGCTCGCGGGTTGAGCGCTACATAGACCTCCCCTCGGTCCTGTATGCCCCATGCGCCGTGCCCGGTCATGTCTGCTGCCAAGACGTTCTAGGGTGCCGGCAAGCCCTGCGCGCCCAACAGAATCACGTCAAGGTTGGCGACCGCCATGCCGCCTTTCGTGGCTTCCAGGTCGAGTACGTTCGTGCCCGCCCGCAATTCCTCCTGCACTACCGGGATGGCAAGGGTCCGCCATTGATAGATCTGAGTGTCTGGAAAGGGCCAGGCCACGGTATGCCAGGCATGACCATTCAGCCGATAGCGGATCGCCGAGGTGTCGGTGGGAAAGAAGTTGAGGGTAAGAATCGCTCCGGATGCCTGAGCGAGATCCCGCCCCCCCGGTATCGTCAGGTGAAGCGGCTTGCCGGTGGACGGATCGGCGGCAAACCATCCCAGGTTGAGCGTACCGTCGGCATTCCGGCCCAGGCTATCCAGGACGTCCAGGTGCAGGTCACGAGGTAGAGTAGGCCCATCAAACCCAACGTTGTCCCACGCGAATGTATGGGTGCCCTGATTGTTCATCTTGTCGGCGAAGTAATGCACATCCTCAATCCAGATCACGCCGCGCGTGAGGGTCAATCCGGTGTTCGCGACGTAGCCAAGCTCCTGAAGCCGGGTGGAGCCCGCGTTCGTGCCCCATATCTCAACCCGGCTTTGCGAGATGCGGACCTCGAAGTGATTGAGGACGCCCTGCTTATAGGTAAGACAGTTATCCACCTTGGTGAACGGCAGGTCACGGAACGCATAGTTGCTTGTCGCGAATACCTGATCCACTCCGCTTGTATCGGCGGGACAGTCCGGGACGGGATTAGCGGCCAGGGCGAAACCAAAGCTGTTCCTGGCGTAGGTCGCTTCAGCAGGGTGATTGGCGTAGGGGGCCGGAACCGGCTGATCGCTGTAGACAAAGGCAGGCCACGCCGCGTGCGGACCTTCCGAATCGGCGTTGACATCGAACACCACCGTTCCGGTTCTTCCGGCGATATCGAATGGCTGCGTTGGGTACATGGCCAGGATCGTGAAATTGCCATTGTCCGTCGTGGCCTCGACGGCGGTCCCATCGCAGACCGCAATGTCCATCTCCGGTTGGACCAGTTGATTCTTCCCGCAGGTAAGGCGGTCGGTCGGCGACCAAGCATCGAGCAGACCCTGGCCGGGATTGGTGTTTTCGCTGATCCGGGACGTGCCCCACAGCAGCCCATTGAGGTCTCCGGAGCGATTACCTGTCCCGGCCGGAGCATTGAAGCTATCGCAGAAGGCAACGTGGAGGGGCTGATCGGCGAGTTGGAAACTGCAACCCGTTGACTGGCCGGCGCGGCCTCCCCCGGGCCGGGGGGAGGCCGAGGGTACGGCCGCGGGCGTGGCCCTCGCCGGCGCCGTCGGCCGGGGAGTTGGGGAGTTTTGCTCGAAGGTTCCCGAACAGCGCCCGGTGTGAGTAGTCTCATCGATGATCACCGTACAGGGAGCATTGGCGATCCTAATCGGAGAGAAATACTCGGCGCCTACGATTACCAGAACGGCAATGGCCACGACGATGAGCACTTTGTACGTGTGTCTCATCGCCGCCTCCCTCCCCACTTATCCACTGCGGACCACGGCCCAGGGTTTGCCGCCGCGACAGAGCGCCTCGGCCTCATGGTCGTGGCGAGTCCGCGACCGAGATCACAGGGTTGGCGTCCGCGCCGGCACCTGAAGCATGGTCATCGTATACCATGCCCTCTTACGGTACACCAGCCATGGAATCCGGAATACAAACGCGTTAGGGCGAAGCCTGTAGCCGAAGGCGGCGCGTTGTGAGCATAGTCTTCTCCAAGATGGACAGCCGACCATTTACATTGTATTGTCTTGAAGGAGTTCCCGTTGCGAGGCTGATGCCGGAAGAAGGACCGCGCATGGCGAAAGACCAAGCACGACAGGTCATTCATACCACTCTAACCGCAGTTAAGCAGTTTCTCGCCCAGGAGGCGCCGCCTAAGCTGAGCGAGGCTGATACTAAGGCGAACTTCATTGAGCCGATTCTTGGCCCGCTAGGATGGGTCGGCATTGGCATAGTGGTACGCGAGTACTACGTGAAGAACAGCCAAGAGTTCATCGACTATGTGATGAGCGAGAAAGGACGTCCCCTCCTTGCCATCGAGGCAAAGGCATTGCAAGCGGAGTTCTCAGATAAAGCAGCAGCCCAACTTGTACAGTACTGCGTGGTGGAAGGCATCGAATGGGCGGCTCTGACCAATGGCCGTGAATTGCGTTTCTTCAACACCTATCTCAAGGGTGACCTTTCCGCCAAACTGGTATTGCGGCTAGATTTGCTCGCGTTTAACAGCGACGCCGAATATGACGCGCTCTTTGATCAAATCTGGCTGCTCTCCCGCGAAAGCATGACCATGCCGGCGGGTGTCAGCACTTGGCTGGAGCAGCGCAGAATGGATCAAGCGCTCCGTGCACTTGTGCTCAACTCCGCGTCGCCCATCGTCAGAATGTTGCGCAAACATCTCGGTGAGAACGACGTAAAGGCAACGCCGGAAGCGATTAGCCAGTGGTTTCGTGCGCAGTTGAGCAGCAATATTACACCATTCCCACCCTTGGGAGATCGGATCAAGGATCAGCCGTCCACGGTGCCTGATGCACCACTTAGCAAGGCCAGAAGCGCGTCGAGTGCGCATGCCACGTGTGCCTACTTTATGCTCATTTGTTCGAAGTGGGACGGGCAGAGCGCCGCCCATCGTCTAAAGATCTGGCTTGATCATGGTATGTGGGGCATGACTAAATCTACTCACGGACGTGAACGCCTTCGTGCGGGCGATCATGTGTGCTTCTATGTCACTGGGCATGCTATTGTTGCTACAGCAATAATCACCGGTGCGGCGGATGCCGAGATTCCCATCGAGAACGTTCCTGATGGCCCGCACGGCGAGCCTGTCTACCGCGTTCCGCTGGACAACATTAAGTGGCTTGCTTCCCCTATCGTGCTTGATACCGCTGTCCGCTCATCCATGGATGCCTTCAAGGAACGGAATGCAGGCACTTTCTGGGGCTGGTTCACGATAACGACGCGCGAAGTAACGGCACGGGACTTTGCTCTGATGACGGGACAAGCGCTCGTACATGGGGTTGATTTCGCCTAGAGCCAACTACGCATTCGGTTCATGAATGATCGTGAGACGATGAGAGGCAACCTGCGGCATTCCGCAGTATGAGGAATTCCGCCTTATCTGGCATTGCTTCAGGCGAGGTTCCGATTACATGAAAGCCCCAAAGCGCACTAAAGCCAGTCCTCTCGAACTGGCTTTACGTCTGAAAATGATGGTGGACCAGAGGGGATTCGAACCCCTGACCTTCTGAATGCCATTGTGTACTTGAGCCATTCTTCATCGTGCCGCTGAATGTCGCCACCAGAGAGAACGCCCAAAAGAAGAGGGTGGTTGATGGCGACCAATATCGCCTGACATCGTGCTGTCCTTGCAAAAATCTTGCAAACTTCTGATGCGGTTGGAACCGGGCACCTTGGGGCCAAGGTGCCCGATTTGGCACGAAGAAATGGAGGCAGTGCAGTCGAAACGAACTCAATCTATTCTGACTCACACCTGGCACTTGTTATGGCAAGAGATAACGCAAATGGCCGGTAACGGTCTGATAATCATGATGTAGCCGTCCGGGCAATAGGCTAGTCTTCTTCAATTGGAGCATCTTAATGAGTGCGGTCGGCACATTCGCTTATGCGCTGGTATATCTATGCAAATGCCGTGCTCTTCTGCGATCTCGTACCGACTCAACAGGAGGCGGCCGTACCTGTGGCTCTGACTGAAAGGTAGGGGCGCATAGCACCCGTCGCAAGATTCTGCCGTTCGCGAAATCGGCCGATAGCTCGAATCCGGCTCCCGCCACAGTCAGGTTAGTGAACTGTCAAATGCGATTGGCTGAGGCCGATTGGCGAGGCTTACCCTAATGTTCGTCAGCCGAGCGTGGACAGCAGCTGCTCAGTCCATTCAACGCCCTTGCGTGCGCCTAGGCGCCGGAAAATGGCCAGCGCCGCCTCCAGCGTCTCGCGCGCCGGCTCCGGCTCTCCCTGTTTGAGGTGCATGGCGCCTATCTGGAACAGGATACGAGCCTCGGCGAAGGGGTACGGCATAGCCGCTGCCATTGCCCACGCCTCGTCGAAGGTGTCATGCGCCGCCCGTAACTCGCCCTGCGACACCTGGACCCTGCCCTGGACCAGCAGCGCTTCGCACAGATTGAGGCGGTCGTGCCCTTCCCTAGCCATTCCGATCGCCTTCCGGATCGTCTCGTCCGCCTGAACGTCGTTTCCAAGCTCCAGCTGCGCCCATGCTCTAAGCAAAAGGGTGTCGGCATGAGCCGCGTGTTCGGTCGGCGCCACCAGTTCCAGGCGACGGATCGCCTCGTCCGGATGGCCTGCATACAGGTCCCGTGCGGCCAGTAAGCGCTGGGCGTTGCGCTCTGTGACCTCGTGACGTACCCGCTGCGCGCCGGCAAGGCAGACCTCCAGATATCGTGACGCTTCATCCAGGTTTCCGGCCGCAAGGTTGAACTCGGCCAGGCTAAGATGGGCGAAGGAGGTCCCGAGATTTGAATCGAGGGAGTGGCTGATCTCCAGTGCTCGCTCAAGATAGGCCCGGGCCTGCTGCCAGTCGCCCAGAAGGAAGCATGCCTCGCCAAGGCGCGCTCTGATCACGAGGAGTTGGCTGGGATCACCGACCTGTTCCGCGCGCTCAAGCACCCGCTCGCGATACGCCCGGCCGGCCTCAAACTCCCCCAACAGTTTCAGCGACTCGGACAGCGCATCCATGGCGAGGTTTACCGTCGCGTAATCGCTCAGGGCCTCTGCCAGCGGTATGATCTGCTCCAGCACTCTGCGCGCATCCTCAATGTGGCCCTGGCTTAGCAACACGAGACCGCGCACTACCTCGGCGCCGGCCAGTAGCCCGTCATCCCCCAGTGCGCGCGCGAGTTCCCCGGCGCGCTCAATAAGCGTCAGGCTGGGGTTGGAACTGAGGACCAAGAGACGCACGTGGGCCGCATAGAGGGTAGCCAGGGCTCTCGACGGCCCCTTCCGCTCCAGCTCCTCCAGGATGGGCAGGGTGCGCACTCTGCCTGCTTCCAAGGTGCCGCGATAGAAATGGACCGTTGCGATCTGCGCCGCGACTTGGCCCTCCTCCTCGAGGTTACCAGCCGCACGATACCACCGCGTGGCCGCCTCAAGCGCTTCCAATGCCTCGTCGTGCCGTGCCAGTGTGTGTAACACGGCGCCCCGCTTCGCGTCCAGGCGCGCCGCCGCTATCGGATTGGCTCCGATCCGCTGGAGACGATCTCGGGCCTCGGTATAGTGAGACAGCGCCACCTCATTCGCGAATACCGCTGCAGCCTGATCGCCGGCCTGCTCCAGGTAATGTATCGCCTTCTCGTGCAGCCCGCTGCGCGCATAGTGATAGGCAATTACCGCGACTGCTGCCGCCACCTGGTGTCCCTCCAGGGCCTCGGCGATGCGCCGGTGCAGGACTATGCGCCGGGCCGGGCCCAGGTCCGCCTCCAGCGCCTCCCGGATCACGTCGTGTGCAAAACGGTAGTCCTCCCCGGCCTCCTCCAGCAGGCCTGCTCCGCATGCGACATCGAACGCCGCCAGCGTCTGCACCTCCGCGAGCTCAGCCACGGCCATAACAAGCCAGGACGGGATGGTCCGGCCGATTACCGCGGCCACGCTTAAGATCTCCCGGGCCTCAGGCGGTAGGGCCGCCACGCGCTGACGCAGGCTCTGGCCGATATCCCACGGAAGGGTATCGATCGACACCGCGCCTTGATGTACACTTTGGACGAAGCTCACTAGGAAGAAGGGGATGCCGCCGGCTCGCTGCAGCACGCGCTCTCTCACCCCAGTTCCCACGGCCCCGTCACTGAGCAGGCCGCCAAGCAGGTGCGCGGCCTCCTCCGGCCCCAACGGATCGAGGCGGTGGTAGGTGGCCAGCCCCCGATGCGCCAGGTCCGCGAGCAGCACCTGCAGAGGATGGGCCTGGTCCACCTCGGTATCCCGGTACACGCCGATGACTCGGAGAGGGATGGTCGCCGCCGATCGGGCCAGGGTCGCCAGCAGATCGAGCGCATCTGTGCCTGCCCACTGCAGATCGTCAAGCAGGAGCAGGATCCCCCGCCGTCCTGCCACGTTGGCCAGGAAGCGTCCTACCGCCGCGAACATCAGGCGGCGCTCCTGCTCCACAGCCAGGGTCGCAGGCGGCAGCGGTGGGATTGAGCCTTCCGCCAGCTCTGGGAGCAGCCGGATCAGCCAGGCGCAGCCCTCCAGATCGGCGTGCAGATGGTGGGGCGTCCTGGCGCGGATGCACTGCTCCAGCGCTTCGAGCAGGGGAGCATAGGGCTCCTGGTTCCCGCGGCGCTGGCAGCCTCCCGTCAAGACGGTCATCCCGTGTGCCACGGCCTGCCGCGCCACCTCCTGCACCAGCCGTGTTTTGCCTATGCCCGGCTCACCGGCCAGCAGTAGCACCGGGGAACCAGCGCCGGTCAGGTGCCGCTCCAGCAGAGCGAGCTCACGCGTGCGGCCGACGAACCGCGTCTGAGTCTCGCTTTCGGGCAGCGGCGCCGGGGCACCGACCGGGAGCAACTTCGTCATCGCCATTAACACCGGCGCGAGTGGGAGGGCAGTAGGCCCGCCGGCCGGAAGTGGTGGGGCTCCGCTGGGGGAGGATGCAGGCTGCGAGGAGTTCCCGGGTCGCGCAGCCTGCGTCAACGCCTCACGTTCCTGCAATGTGAGGGATAAGGCGTCAGCCAGTCGGTGCAGGGTGCTCGGATGCGGCCGGTGCATGCCACGCTCCAGATAAAGGAGGCCCCGAGGGCTCAACTCAGCGCGCTCGGCAAGGGCCTCCTGCGACAGGCAAGCGGCCTCTCTATAGCGTCGCAGAAGATCGCCGAACGAGCGGCGCGCCTCAGAATGTAGCCCGTGGCTCATCCCTTTAACTTGAGATCTCCTTTGCGTGATGGAGCGTGAATCGGGTAAGTCTGCTGGATCGGACAGCATCATACCACGCGCGGTGACGCATAATCTAGGCACCGTGTGCGGTGTCCTCAGGCCAAATGGCCCAGAGGCGACGGCGCCGTCAGGTGCAGCAGGGCCCGCGTCGCGCCGTCCCCTGCCCTGTGGCCGTAGCCCAAAGTGTGCTCACTCGACCAAGTTGACACTATTTGCCCTGTATTCAGCAATAGTGCGGCAATCGTGCGGAGAATGTGCGGGATCCATTCATGGTCAGCGGCCCTGCCATGGTCCAGAGTAACAAGCATGAGGTCGCCCAGGTGAGGCGCTCACTGGGTGACGCGGATGCACGGAGCTGGTGTTGGCTGTGGTATGAGGTAGAAGGAGGAAGGAAACGATGGAACTGAAGCCCCATGTTGTTTGGGGTCCGGGCGAAGGGCTGGTCCTCCAGTCGGGCCCCGGCCGTGATCTCACCTTCAAGGTTACGGGTGAAGACACGAATGGCGCATTCGATTACTTTATGGTCGGCGTCGCACCACACGGTGGGCCTTCCTTGCATGTCCACCACTTGCAAGAAGAGACAATTCATGTGGTAAAAGGAAGATTCAAAGTACGCATTGGCGATCGTATTTACTATTGCGGTGAAGGCGGCTTTGCCTATCTTCCGTCAAAGGTTCCACATGCGTTCCTGAACCTAACCGACGAGCCGGCTGAAATCATCGTCGTCTATACGCCGGGTGGCGGTCACAAGTTCTTCGAGGAGTTTGGGCCGCTTTCGCGTCATGGACCGCTTGAGCAAAGCGCAGCGGCAGTGATCTCCGAAAAATACGGTATCAGCCTCTTGGGACCGCCTCTGACACTTGATGCCGATTAGGCAGCCTGCAGGAATTGTGCGGCAAGGCTGCCAGCGCCGTGCGGGCTCTTTTCATAGGCAATCGCCCTGCTCTCACGCAGACTGGAGACTTAGGGGTGGCCCGAGTGAGGCGCCACCGGACGCCCCGGATTCGGGAAAACAAGGAGGAAACACCCATGGCGTGGATTCATGTGCGACATCGGGTCGAAGAGTACTCGAAGTGGAAGGAAGCCTACGATCAGACAGCACCTTACAAGCGCGATCACGGCTGGAAGCGCTATCAAATCTTCAGCGTCGGCGGAGACCGCAAGGATGTGCTCGTAATGGAAGAGTTTGAGACGCTGGACCAGGCGGACAGCTTCTTGGGCTCGCCGTTCCTTCTTGAGGCAATGGGCCACGCGGGGATTATCGGCGCACCAGAGATCTTGCTGGTCAACGAAGTGGAAGGTGGGCCGGCGTAAGACGACCGGCCGGACATGCACGAGTGAGACTATAGCCGAACGGAGGAGATCACCATGAGCCACGATGCGCACGAAACCACGCAGGCCGAAGATGATGGCTGCCGCTGCCACATGATTGATTCCCTGATCCGCGACGTGGCACCTACCACACATCAGGGTGTCAGCCGGGGAGGCTTCTTGCGCCGGTCCGCCGTAGGCATCGCGCTGCCCGCGGGTCTGGCGCTGGCCGGCCAGCCGGTTGCCCGTGCCCTGGCAAGGCCCGACGCAGATGTCTCGACATTCGACCCGGTCCCGGCGACGGCCAAGGGGCCGGCAATCCCCAGCAAAGGATACCTGGTCCAGCAGATCGGCGCCGGTCTCTACTACCTGACTGATGGCCTTTATCAGATGATGTTCCTCACGACCGGCCAGGGGGTGATCGCGGTAGACGCCCCGCCGACCATCGGGCACAACATACTCCGTGCTATCGCCGAAGTAACCAGCGAGCCGGTCACCCACATCATCTACAGCCACGTGCATGCCGACCACATCGGTGCGGCCGTGCTCTACCCGCACGACGCGGTGCGCATCGCCCACACGGAAACGGCTCGCCTCCTGCGCCGCGTCAATGACCCCAACCGGCCCCTGCCCACGCGCACCTTCAAGGACCACTACACGCTGAGCGTAGGCGACCAGGTGTTGCAGCTGGACTACAAGGGCCCCAACCACTCGCCCGACAACATCTTCATTCACGCGCCGCGCCAGAAGGTGCTGATGCTCATCGATATCGTCTTCCCCG
>JAICHN010000091.1 GCA_025924845.1 Chloroflexota bacterium
GATCGATGGGCAGGACATCCGCAGCTTCGACCTTGGCTCCTATCGTCCGCATATCGGCGTAGTGACGCAGGTACCGTTCCTGTTTGCCGGGACGGTGGCGAGCAATATCCGCTACGCGCGTCCCGAGGCAACGGATGAGCAAGTGCGCGAGGCCGCGCTGCGCGTGGGCCAGGGGGACTGGCTCGCGGCGCTGCCGCTCGGACTCGATACGGTAGTCGGAGAGTTGGGGCAGGGGTTGTCCATGGGCCAACGGCAACTGGTGGCTCTGGCTCGACTGCTGCTCCAGCGCCCCTCGGTGGTCATTCTGGATGAGGCGACGGCAAGCGTGGATCCTTTGACGGAGGCCCAGATCCAGGAGGGCCTCGACGAGGTGCTGCACGACCGGACGGCAATTGTGATCGCGCATCGCCTCTCCACGATCCGCGCCGTGGATCGGATCATCGTGCTGGACCACGGGAAGATTGTGGAAGAGGGCAGCCATGATGCCCTGCTCCGGAAGGGCGGCCCATACGGTCGGCTCTACAACACCTACTTCCGCCATCAGTCGCCTGATTATCAGCCGGGCGGTGGCTACGTACCGGTGGAAGCGGCGGGGTAAGCGGTTCTTCCTCGGCGTGCCGCTACCGATTTTTAGCCGTTTAGCCGGCGAACAATTGGCCAAATGGATGCCGGCGAACCCCTTATGCGGCATATTTTTTCTTGTATGATGTTCGGGTGATGACGCATCCCCGATCCAAGGACCGGCATCGCTCCCTCGTATGCCGAGGCGTGATCGTTCGGTCCGCGGGCAGGTTGCGGGTGTGGATCCTTAATCAGGATCGGTAGGAAGGAAGTACTCCATGCGGGACAAAGGGCGTCCGGGGACCTGGCAGAGCTGGCTGGCCGTCGCAGTCGGCGGGGCAGGGATGGTGGGCGTTTTCGCGCTGGCGGGCGGCGTCACCGGCGGGACGCGCGGCGTGGCTGTGGCTACCGCCGCCGGCACGACCAGCAGCAGCAGCACGAGCGACACCAGCAGCAGTACCGCGAGCGACACCGGCAGTACAGGCCCGCGGGTGGTGGGGTTGACTACGCCGCGCTGCGCGATGGACTCGCTGAGCGGGGCGATCAAGGTGAGCGACAAGTTTACCGGGCCGGTCACGCTGGGTTTGTTCGCCATCGCCGATCCGCAAAGCCCGCTGGTGCGGAGCTTTACGGACACCGGAGAGCGGGCGACGGTCGATCTTAACGGGGTCTATCGCGGACAATTTACCTTTACCACGGTACCCGAAGGACCGAGCGGCTACCTGGTGGCGGTGTTGCCGCCCTCGGGCACGCTGGACCCCAACACGCAGTATGTGGAGTCACAAGTGGTGCCGACCTGCAACACGGTGACCACGACACTGACCGATACGGAGACGGATACGACGACGACGACGACACAGGTCACGACCACGCTTATCCAGTTTTCGACGGTTACTCAGCGGCTCACCATAACTCAATCCTCGACTGATACTTGCGTTTGGGATCAAACCGTCCTCGATAATCCGGTGGCTGGGGCCAAGCAGCCGCATACCCTCACCAGTTCAGCCCTCTGTTAGGCAGCCTGAAGCGCTGTGTATGGCCGCATTGGCGATTTTGTACATATGATGCACCCAAATTGGGTATCCGGAAGGAAATAGGGTATGCAAGCGAAGCGACGGTCCCGAACCTGGCTTAGTTGGTTAACCGTTACCGTGCTCGGCTTCGCGCTGCTCAGCGGCTTCGTCCTGGTGGGTGGCCTGGGTACGGAGCAGGGCGGCGTGGCGGCGGCTACCGCTGCCGGCACGACCAGTACCAGCGCGAGCAGCACGGCTACAAGCAGCACCGATGTATCTTCCCTGGCGGCAAGCATCAGCACCTCGGAGTGCGCGGGACCGGCTGTCACTGGCTCACTGGTGCTGAACAGCAATTTCACGGGGTACATGACCCTGGGCCTGTTCGCTATATCACAGCACGAGATGCCGTTGGCGCGACGGTTTACGGATACCGGCCAGCGCGTGACAGTGGTGTTCTCGGACGCGACGAGCGCGCCGTTTCGCTTTCCCGTGGTGCCGGGCGGCGCCGTAAACTATCTGGTCGCGGTGATCCCCAGCTCCGGTACCATAGGCAACGCGTCGCAGCCCGTGGAGTCCGCCGTGGTGCCCCTGTGCGGGACGCGGAAGGTGACGGTTACCACGACGGTCACGACGACGGAGACCGCCACCGCGACCGACACCACCACGGTCATTCTCAATGACACGATTACCCAGACCGCTCAAGTGGTGCTTCCCCCTACTGACCCCTGCCTTACCCAGGGGAAGGCGATTACGCATGCAAAGGCGGCCGCCTACAAGCTTCACCGCAACTTTGCCCGGCACATGAGTCACATCGCCAAGACCACGTTCAGTGCGAACTTCAAGTTCACCGGCCTAACCAGTCTGCAACGAAAGGCCGGTTTCTGCTGCTTCTGCTGCGGATAGTGCTCAGGCAGCATTGAGAGAGGACGAAGGCTCATCCGGCATGGCCAACATTGGCCATGCCGGATGAGCCTTCGTGTCAGACGGTCCTCCGGCATGTGCTACACTTTCACCGGCTCGACGGAAGCGGCACGTAGACAGGGAGGCGCGGTGACGGAGGAGGAATCGACGATCGGCGGAGCCGGTGACGTACAGGTTCCCGCCCCGACGATGCCGAGTGCCGGGCGCCTGGTTGAACCGGCAATCATCGAGTCCGCGTGGACCGATTCCCCTAACTCCACGGCATACCAGGTACAGCCGGACTCCGATCCCTCGGCGACCGAAGCGGCCGATGCAATTGCGGCGGAGCCGCCGAACGACCCGTGGTGGAGGCGGTTACTGCCAGGCCCCGGCCCTGTGCTTGCCCTGCTCCTCATTTGCGCGCTGCTCGGCCGTGTGGTGTGGCTCTCGCTGCCCGCCAAGTCGCTCATTTTCGATGAGACCTACTACGTAAACGCGGCGCGCATAATCCTGGGCGATCACGTGGCGGCGACGGCGCCATACGCCGGCGACAAGGTAGGACACGATCCGAATCGGGAGCATCCGCCGCTGGGCAAGGTGCTCATCGCGGGGTCCATGAAGCTCTTCGGCGATGACGCGCTGGGCTGGAGATTGCCCAGCTTGATTGCCGGCATGGTGAGCATTTTCCTGATCTATGCTATCGTGCTCGCGGCCGGAGGAGACGCCTGGTTGGGGGTGTGGGCGGCGGCCCTCTTCGCCTTCGACAACCTTGCCTTCGTGCATAGCCGAATCGCTACCCTGGATATGATGATGCTTGCCTGTCTCCTCCTTGGCGCCTGGCTGGCGCTGCGGGGTAGGCTGTTCTGGGCAGGGGCGGCGATCGGCGTCGGTACGCTGGTCAAGATCCCCGGCGTCTATGCCCTGGCCGCTCTGATGTTGATTGAAGTAGCGTTCGCGTTTTGGGAGTGGCGAGCGGATGCCGCTTTCCCGGTAAAACGGCTGCGAAACATTGGCCTCCTGCTATTGGGCGCGGTGCCTTTGTGGTTCCTGGGGCTGTGGCTGCTCGACGCACGGTTCGGCTATTATCGGTTCCCCTGGGAACATCTACAATATATGTTGCACTACGGCTTCGACTTGACTCGCAAGGGAGGGCCGCAAGGGCAGGAGAGTTATCCCTGGCAGTGGTTGATCAATGATGTGCAAATAACCTATTTCCGGGCCGATCAGGAGGTGATGGCCAACGGCCAGGTGCTGACGACTCGCCCCACTATTTTCTTCCGCGGCGCCATGAATCCGATCATCATCGGGGCGGCGCCATTCGGCATGACTTATGTGTTCTGGCACGCCTGGCGATTTCGTGACCGCCTGTCACTGTGGGCGGCGGCCTGGATTGTGGCGACCTACCTCCCGTATTATCCGCTCGCCATGCTCGAGCACCGCATCAGCTACATCTATTATTTCTTGCCGACCTTACCGGCGGTAGCGGTGGGGATCGCGCAATTTCTCCGTCACGAGGGAATGCCGAGGCTGGTCCAATGGGGCTTTCTCCTCATGGTACTGGTCGGGTTTATCGGCTACTTCCCGTTCCGCGTCATCCCCTGAACCTGCCGGCTCTGTGAAGAAGCCCTGGACTTGATCGCGACATAGGCGGTGATTCGCTTGAAAGATGATCGGTACGTAGGCGGGGATCTCCGGCCCGGGGAGTAGGCGGACATTAGGAGATACCTCCTGAAGCACAGATGAACAGAGAGAACAGATGACACAGAGAGCGGCTGCGAGTGAGCTACGGTTCGTGGGCCGCGCGAAGCACTATCGCTCTCGCGCAGCCACTTCCACGCCGTTGGGCAAGGACGTGTTCTGTGTCATCCGTACCATCTGTTCATCTGTGCTTCAGGACGCACCCCTCACTATATGCCCATTACTCTGGGCTATAGCCGGATGGTATTACGCGCCTCATGCGATCACTGTTCGGCCAGGCCGCGCGTCAGGTAGACGATCGTGACGAAGCGCTGGTACAGCGAAAGGGAATCGGTGTCCTCCAGAATCACGGTGCGCGTGCCTTTCCGCCGCACGCCGCCGATCCAGGCGGCCATGCCCGCCATGTCCGCCGTGAGGAAGGTAATTTCCAACTCGGTGGGCGCGGCGAAGCGCGGCGCCCGCATATCGCCGATCCGTTGCACGGCGCGCTTGGCGGCGTCGTGGATGCGCTCGCACGCTTCATCCGGGTGGAGATTGAGTGCCGCGAAGCGACTGACTGATTGCTTGACGACCAGCCGTTCGCCGGACTCGGCGATCTTCGCCGCTTCTTGAGCGGTGGCCTCGTCGCCGGTGACCAGGGCGATGGGCACGTTCAGATGAGCGGCAACCAGGGCATTGAGCCCCGACTCGCCGACGATCTCGCCGTCCAGCCGTGTCTCCCAAATGGCGCGCGGATTATAGCTGTGGGAAAGAATGGCCGGGTCGGCACCGATAGAGCCGTGGTAGCCGATCAGGAAGATGGCGTTTGCCGAACCGTCCAGCCCTTCCATCATGTAGAGCGGTTTGAAACGCCCGCTGATCAACGACGCTCGGCCGTGCAACTCACGCGGCAGAAGATTACGCATCGCGGCATGCGAATCGTTCACCACGAACTCGGTAGCGCCGCCCTCCATCGCTCCATCAATCGCGGCGTTTACCTCATCCATGAGCAGCCCGCGTCCGTACTGATACTCGGGGCCGTCGCCAAGCACTTGTTCCCAGTCCACGATCCCGCTGGTACCCTCGATATCGGTGGAAATATAGATCTTCATGCGCTCCCTACCCACTCCGCGGACCTCAACATTGACAGAGACTAGTTCCTGCTGTTATATAACACCATCACAGTGGGTGAAGGGAAGGGGCGGCGCCGATGTGGCGAATTCGGATCGACCGGGCACTTCCCATCTCGACTTCGGCCCAGCTCAAGGGGCAGATTGAGTTTGGGATTATGTCGGGCGCGATCCAACCTGGTACGCGCCTACCGTCGGTGCGCGAATTGGCGGCGAGCGAGGGTATCGCGCATGTCACGGTGAGTCATGTCTACCGTGAACTTACCTCCGAGGGATTGATTCGCATCCGCCCTGGCCAGGGTGCCTTCGTGGCCGAGGAGGGGGAGGGTAACCGCATCGACCTGAGTGTCTTGCAGCGCCTCGTGGACGGTATGGTAGGCCAGGCCATGGCGCACGGCTTTACCCCGGCCCAGATCAATCGGATGCTGGCGGCGCGTGTGGCGGGCGGCCGGCATCGGTGGCCTCGGGTTGCCCTGGTAGGGCTGTTCAGCCGGGCCACGCAGGTGTATGCGCGCGACCTGGGGTCGGCGCTGGCCGATCAGGGGGCCGATGTTTTCCCCTGCACCCTGGAGGCGCTTAAAACGGGCGACGTAGAACTGATCGACCGCGTGGCACGTGCCGATGTGGTGTGTACCATGGCAACCAAGGTACGTGAGGTCCAGGCCCTCCTCGGCCCCTACCATCCGCCGGTGCAGCGGCTGTCGTTCGTGGCCCATCCGGAAACAATCGCCTGCTTGCGCGCCCTTCCTCACGATATTCAGTTGGGGGCAGTCAGCACATTCGCCGAGTTCGTCCCCACCATGCTGAGCGGCATCGTCGAATATACCGGGACCGCGCAGCCTCCTTTGTGCGCGGTCCTGGGAGACGGCGCGGCTACGCACGGCGTGGTCACGCGGGCGGCCGTGGTCATTTATGCCAGCGGGAGCGAGGCGGTGTTGGCGGATCTGCCGCACACCACTCCCGCTATCGAGTATTTGCACACTCCGGAGCCCTCCAGTATCGAACCGGTACGCACCTTGCTGGCGCGGCTTTTTTCTGGTGACGGCGTTCAGGGAAAGGAGGCAGTGGCGCGCTAACCCGGCGAGGCGGGCGCCCTGCACCCGCCAGATTTTCGCGATGTGTTGCTTGTGAACGGAGCACTGATTCAATGTCGCTTCTCAAACGCTTATCTTCTCCTGGACGCCTCCTCGCCGTGGCCCTGCTGATGCCGATGGCCCTGGGCGGTGTGGCCTCTTCGGCGCGAGCTGCCTCCGGCAGCACCAGCGCCAATACGCTGACCATCGGTTGGACCACCGAAACCAAGACTCTCGACGCGGCGGGTTACGCTCAGAATCCCGACATCTGGGTTATGGTCAACATCTACGACCAGCTTATCCGAGTCGGCCCCGATGGGACGAAGCTCCTTCCGGACCTGGCGACCAGTTGGAACCTCTCTAAAGACGGTCTGACCTACACCTTCCATCTCCGCCCTAACGTGATGTTTCAGGACGGGACGAAGCTCACCGCCGAGGACGTGCGCTTTGACTTCGTCCGGGCTATGAGTCCAAAAACGCTCTGGGGCTGGACCCTGACCGCGATCAAGAGCGTTTCGGCTCCCGATCCGAGCACCGTGGTCTTCAAGCTCAAGCACCCTTGGGGTCCGTTCCTTTCCGACGTGGCGCTCTTCGACACGGGGATCTATCCCGAGGCCTACTTCAAGAAGGTAGGGGCCACCACGATGGGGAGCCATCCGGTAGGTACCGGCCCTTACGCCCTTGATTCGTGGGTGAAAGGCCAGTACCTGCGCCTGAAGAAGAACCACAATTACTGGGACGCGGCCAAGTATCCGATGGAGTACGTCGAGTACGATTTGATTCCCAATGACAACACGCGGTTGCTCAAGGTGGAGTCCGGTCAGCTCGACGTGGACAATCTGCTGGCCCCGAACCTGATCGGCACGGTGCAGAAAAGTTCTACCGCCTCGGTGCTCGTCAACAAATCCACCGAGACCAATTACATGACGTTCAATATCAACCAAAAGCCCTTTCAGGACGTGAAGATTCGCCAGGCGATTAGCCATGGGATCAACCGGGCGGCGATCATCAAGGCGGTGCTGAACGGCAACGGGAAGCCGGCCAATTCCTTCATGCCGGCCGGGGCGATTGACTACGATCCGAATATCCCCCAAATGACCTACGACCCGGCCCTGGCCAAGAAGCTGCTCTCGGAGTCGTCCGAACCCAACGGCTTCACGATGACCATGGAAACCGCGGCAGGTAGCCTCCCCGACCAGGAAACGGCCACCATCTTCCAGGCCGAAATGAAAGATATCGGGATCACGGTCAACCTTAAGCCGACCGATCCCACCACCCTGTTCCACAATCAGCAGGTCGATAAGTACAGCTTTACCGACAATCTGTGGACGAACGACATCCCCGACCCCGATGAGCTGGTGTCCTTCTCGGTCGACCCTACCCTCGGCAGCCATAGCTTCTACACCTGGTACAACAATCCGACTCTGGGCAAGCTGTCGGAGCAGGCAGAGCAGACCAACGACCTCGCCACCCGCAAGAAGCTCTACTACCAGATTCAGCAAATCTGGTACCAGCAGCAATGGTTCATCGCGCTCTACTACAGTCCGTTCACCAACGCCGTGAACAATCACGTTCACGGCTTCTCCGAGAACCCCCTTGGGTATTTCAATCTGCAAGGCGTGACCAAGTCGTAGTAAAGAAGCAGGGGGTGGGCCGGCACGGCTCACCCCATGCCCGGATTGGAACGTCTTTGCCATGCTTGATTCCTCCGTCGTCTTTCCCGCTCCCGGCGACCGCCGCAAGGGTCTGCTCCGCTTCGATCATCCCCTGCTTAAGGACGATCGTTGGCCCTACGTGACGATCAGCGGCGCCCACGATGGCCCGACGCTCTGCTTGACGGCGGGCATCCACGGGGCGGAGTATCCGGCTATCGATGCCGTTTTACGGTTTGCGCGGGAACTTGATCCGGCGCGGCTGCATGGAAGACTACTGGCGCTGCCGGTGGTCAACCTGCCTGCTTACCACGGCCGAGTGCCGTTTCTCTGTCCCCGTGACGGTAAGAACCTCAATCGAGTCTTCCCCGGCAAGCCCGACGGCACCTACACCGAAGCGCTCGCTTTTCACCTGGTGGAAGATCTCTATCGCCAATCCGACGCCTTGTTGGATCTGCATGGGGGAGACATGGTCGAGGATCTCGTACCATTCAGCATTATTCATCAGGTCGGAGACCCGACCACCGACCGCAAGTCGATGGATCTGGCCCTGGCCTACGGTCTTCCTTATCTGATTCCCCTGATGGATGACGGAGGGCTTTCCGGCACGACGGTGAGCGCGGCGGCGCGCATTGGCGTTCCCGGCGTTGTCCCCGAGGCGGGCTCAATCGGTCAGTTGCAAGGCGAGGCCGTAGAGCAGCACCTTGAAGGGCTGCGCCGCGCCATGCTCAGTTTGGGCATGTTGGAGGGTGACTTCTTGCCGTCCGCGCCGCCAACCCAATTCCGCGAGTTCCGTTGGGTTCGTTCCGCCCGCGAAGGCTTCTTCCGTAAGCGCGTTTCGGCCGGAGATACACTACGCGCGGGCGAAAGCCTTGGCTCTCTGGTGGATCTATGGGGTGAACCAATCGAGGAAATCACCGGTCCGGTAGACGGCGTGGCGCTCTTCGTGACCACCAGTCCCTCGATTGCCGAGAACGGGCTGCTGGTGGGGATCGGGGTCGCCTGATGCGTTTGCAAGGAAAGGTAGCCGTGGTCACCGGCGCTGCCTCGGGGATCGGCCGGGGAACAGCGCTTCGCTTGGCGCGCGAAGGGGCTGACCTCGTCGTCGCCGACCTCAACGAGGCAGGGCTGGAGGAAACGGCGCGAAGCATCCGTGACCTTGGGCGCAACGTGGTGGCGCAGCCGGCCGATGTGCGTGACCGTTCACAAGTGGATGGCCTGGTGGAGTGCGCCGTGGATGAGCTGGGCGGCTGTGCCATCATGGTGGCCAACGCGGGCGTCGGGAGCGGCGCCCCGTTTCTGGACACCACGGACGAGCAATATAACCGCATCATGGACACCAATCTCCGCGGCGTCTACTACTGCGGTCAGGCCGCCGGTCGGGCCATGGTCGCGGCGGGTACGGGCGGCTCGATTATCAACATCGCCAGCACCTACGCCGAGGTCACCGCTCCGCGCTCCACAGCCTACTCGGCCAGTAAGGGCGGGGTGCGTATGCTGACCAAGGGCATGGCGGTAGAGTTGGGACCATACGGCATCCGGGTCAATTGCATCGGTCCCGGCTGGATTCGCACCGGGATGAATCCGCTCACGGACGAGGCGCGGGTAGGCCGCATCCTCGAAGGAATACCGCTTGGCCGGATCGGCACGCCGGACGACGTGGCAGGCGCCGCCCTCTTTCTGGCCTCGGATGACGCGGCCTATGTTACGGGAATCATCATCTTTGTCGACGGCGGCTGGGTACTGCAATAGCAACGCCGCCCGCTGCCGACTGAGCGATTAAGAAGGGGAAGTGCCGGCGTGCAATTCGACTTTTCAGGCAAGACCGCGATCGTGAGTGGCGCCGCCCACGGGCTGGGCAGGGCTATTGCCCTGGCGTTCGCGCGCGCCGGCGCCGCGGTCTACGCCGCTGACCAGTTGGGGGATGATGCCGAGGAGACGGCACGGCTGGCGGGCGAGCGTTGCCTACCTACCACTGTTGATGTGACGGACGAGACCCAGGTGGCGGCACTGGTGGAGCGCGTACTGAAGGAGCAGGGGCGGATTGACGTGCTGGTCAATTGTGCGGGCGGCGTCCTCGGCCAGGTCGCCGTCCCGATCGAAAGCGTCGAGAGTGAAGCGTGGGATAGCATCCTTCGAGTTAACCTGTATGGGGCGTTTTACCTTACTCGTGCCGTGGCCCCTGCCATGAAGGCCGCGCGCTATGGAAGGATTGTGAATATATCGTCGGGCGCCGGACGCACGGTGAGCCTCACCGGTATCCAGGCATACGCGAGCGCCAAAGCAGGTCAGATCGGCTTTACACGCCAGACCGCACACGAATTGGGTCAGTGGGGGATCACGGTGAACAATGTGGCGCCGGGATTCGTGCGGAGCAATCCCACGACCGAACGGCAGTGGGAGTCCTACGGGGAGGAGGGTCAGCGCCGCCTTGTGGAGGGGATCGCGCTCCGCCGCCTGGGCACGCCGGACGACATTGCCAATGCCGTACTCTTTTTCGCCTCCGGCGCCGCCTCCTGGGTCACCGGCCAGACCCTGAGCGTCGATGGCGGATCGACCATGATCTAGGGCTAGTGTGGCTGACGCGTGTGGCGCGGGACGGAACCAAGGCGCCGCCAGGGGTAACGGCGGCTACCGCTTACGGTGGGAAGTCCGCAAAAAGCTCCACGGCCGACGCGATTACTTCCTCGGTAGGCACATCGGCGACGAACGACGACTGGTGTTCGCAACGCCGGATCGTGGTATCCATGCCGCACTCCGGACAATGCAGGCGCCAGGAGATCGCCGGTCGCCGGCGCGCTCTGGTCAGGGGGCCAAACGTGATCATATTGCCGCACCAATAAATGCCCACGGTCGCGGCGCCCACTGCCTCCGCCAGATGAAGCGGTCCCGTATCGTTCGCTACCATTACCCGGCAACGGGACAGCAAGCCGGCCAGCGCATTGAGCGAGAGACGCCCGCATAGGTTCTGGGCGGGGGCGCGCATTGCCGCGACCACACCATCCGCCAGCATTCGCTCCTCCTCCGTGCCGGTTACCACCACATGCGCGCCAAGAGCGGCCAGTGCATCGCCCACCGCCGCGAATTTCTCTACCGGCCAATAACGGCGGCTATCGCTTGCGCCGGGGTGCAGGGCCGCCGGCGGTCCCTCGGTTTCCGGAACCACCGCGCTCGCCTCGCTCAGATCGGATGGGGTCACCGCCAATCGAGGCTCCACCTGGACCGGGGCGGCCCCCACCAGGGCCACCACTTCCAGGGCGCGCAGAACCTCGTGCTGGTAGAACACATATGGTATCCAGCGATCCAGCGGCGGCGCGTCGGGCGCGCGCAACCCGACCGTGTGTCTCGCCCCCAGGCGCAGGATCAGTGGGTTTGAGTTCCTCCCCCCACCGTGGATCTGGATCGCTAGGTCAAATTGCTCGCGCGCGAGCGCGGTCATCACCTCATCCAGGGCCGGGGTCGGCTGCCCATGTTGCACGCCGCTGATCGGGTCCCATTCCGCCGGAATGGCGACCACTCGATCGATCGGTCCAGGCCGTCCTTTTAGAAACGCGACGTGCCACGCGGACCCCAGCAGCACGATCTCGGCCATGGGATAGGCGGCGCGTAGCGCCTCCAGCGCCGGCAAGGTGGCGATGAAGTCGCCCAATCTGCTCGCCCGCAGCACGGCGATCTTCCGCACATGCGGCATCGCGGCCACGCTCACGCCTGATGGCCCTGCCCCATGCTGACCGGCTCCGCGGCATCCGGGACATCTTCCTCCGTTTTGTCCGCGACGTCAAGGATGATCGGCAGGACCTCCGGCGCGTTAACACGCCGATCCGGCACCGTGGTCGGCAACTCTTGATGGTAAATGCCCGAAGGCAGGATGCCGCATCCACCATAGCGGGCCATCACCCGCAACTGGGCGAGTACGTCTTCGCCGCAGTGGTTCACGGGGAGCTGCCGCCAGAAGCCGAACCCACCTATCGAGCGGAGCTTTGCCGAGTCGTACATCGTGCAGCCTCCTATCCAGGCCACCTTATAGCGTAGGCGCTGTCCCGGTGCCAGACGTAGGCGCTGCTGCACGTGGTAGAGATTGGCCGCGCTATGCAAAGGCGCTCGTCCCCACTCAGGCGATCCCGGCTGTACCAGTTCGGGCTGGACGGGGCCGTCCCACAGTTCGATCGCCTGATGATGTGGGCGTACCGAGTCCATGTGGCTCAGACCATGCAGGGCACAACCGACGAAGCCGCACCCTTCTTCACGAATCGCCTCCAGCATGCTCTCGACCAGGTCGGGCTCCAGGATCACGTCGTCATCGATATAGAGGACGTAGGGAGCGGTGGACTGATCCAGGAGGAATTGGCGCTGTTCAGCCATGCCTCGACGCGGCAAATGCTTTCGCACCGCCACCTCGTGCCCATGCGCGCGCAGCACCCTCAGTACCGCCGCCGTTTCCCCGTGCGATTCGACGTCTTCGTGCTCCGTCTGATCCGCAATCACTACTCGGAAGTCGCGGTAGGTCTGACCGACCAAGCCGCACAGGGTCACGGCCAGCGCGCCGGGGCGCCCGCACGTGGGAATCAGAATATCTATGACAGCCATCAGACCGGCACCTCTTTCATCGTACGTTCCATGTTGGTCGCCGCCAACAGATCGAGCGCGGCGGCTACCACTTCGGATGGCGAGATCAGCCGCAGACAGCGGTGATGCCCTTCGGGGCAGATGCTCCGATAGCAATACTTACAGGGTACGTCATGCGACAGCACTCGGCTCGGTATGTGCCATGGCGTATGTTGTGGATTGGTGAGGGCATAGAGGTCCACTACCGGAGTGCCTACGGCCGCCGCGATATGCACCGGGCCGGTATTGTTGGCGATCAGCACCGGCGCCAGGCTGATCAGCGCCGCCAGCTCGTCTAGATCGAAGGCGCCGGTGAGCCCGAAGGATGGGACGCCCATGGCAGTCTGTATCGCCGCGACCAGGGACAGCTCCGCCTCATCACCGGTGATCAGCACCTGATAGTGGTGCTCCAGGTACAGTTGGCGGCCAACCTCGGCGAATCGCTCGGGCGGATACCGGCGGGCCGGCGCGCTCGCCCCTGGATGAAGGATGAGCCAGGGGCGGGCTAGGTCCACACCCTGGTTGCGCAGCCGGCTCAGCACCCGAGCCTCGGCGCCGTTCGGGACTTGCAGCGAGAGATGTTCATCGGCGGTGCGAGCGCCTACCGCCGCTACCAGGTCCAGTTGCCGCCGCACCTCGTGGCGCACACCCGCCCGCGGCTCGTCGTCCTGTACCCAATCGGAAAGCAGCGCGTAAGGGTTCTCGCGACAATGGGCCAGGCTCAGCGGGATCCCGGCCAGGTAACAGAGCAGGGCCGCGGGCAACGCGCTCTGGCTATATACGGTAAAGATGACGGCCGCGTCGAACTCCAGGTCGCGCAACCGGATGATCAGCGCGCGATCCGGTTCGGGGTTCCGTCGCTCGGCGCCGCGTTTCAGCCAGGGAGCGTCATGAGCGATCACTTCGTCGATCTCCGGCACCAGGCGAGCGATGGCGGCGCCGGGCGCCGAGGTCAATAAGGTGATGCGCCGCTCAGGGCGAGCCTCGTGCAGGGCACGGATGGCCGGGGTGGTCATCAGTACGTCACCTATCGTATCCAGCCGCACGCAGAGGATACGCCTCGCCTGTCTCCAGGCATCGATGCTCATGCCGCACCCGTCGTAGGATGGTCAGGCTTGCCGACCGGCTCGAAAGGATCAAGATCGGGCTTGCCGAGA